>JAUXJB010000117.1 GCA_030624945.1 Deltaproteobacteria bacterium
ACCGTCTCGGCTCGCTCGATCGCCGCCTCGTAGGCACCCGTGGCGACGTTGAGAGCCTCCCATGTCTCGGGCTCCAGGCCCTGACCCGCGAGTAGCGAGCGTGCCCGGTCGTGCGCCTTGCGCGCCTCGAACAGCGCCAGCGTGAACGTGAGGCTCCCCCCATCGGACTCTGCGCCGCGCAGGCGCCGCACGATGCGATCCAGGTACTCCCAGGACGAGGCGGACCGCGGGATGATGTCGGGGTGCGCGCCCACCCGACCGTCGTGGAGCATGCGCACGACCGCACCCAGGGAATCGAGCCCGCGATCGAGCCACTTCTCCTGGCTGCGGATCAGCACGAGTCGGGCGATGTTCTCATACAAATAAGGCAGCGCCACCGCGAAGCCGGCGCTCGGGGCCTGACTCAACGACAGGATGCGCAGCGTTTCGTACGGTGTCTCGAGCGGCGTCACGACGCGTAGCCACAGGTCGAGGATCGCTTGTACGAAATCCTCGGAATCGTGCTTCTCCAGAGCCTGGTGCGCCATGATGTAGTGCACCCAGTAGCGGTTCTCGTGGCGACCCAGGTGCTTCTCGAGCTCGTGGGCAGCGTCAACGCTCTGCTTCAGGTCGAGCAGATCGCCCTCCGAGAGGTAGAGGAGGAGGTGCGCGATGGCCTTGTGACGGTAGTCGTGCTCGTCGAAGGTCGCGCTGAAGCGCGGCGAGAAGCGGTCGGCCGCGTACTCATAGAGGGGCACTCCGGCCTGTTGACCGTACTCGGTGAGGCGGGCTGCGAGAGATTCGGCGTCTGCCGACGAGTACACGTAGGCGTACTCGAGATAGCCCTCCCAGGGATCGGGCTCGTCGCTGGCGCCCGCCACCGGCCCAAGTGCACAAGCCCAAAGGGCAAGTCCCCACACAAGAACGGTTCGGATGTCCATCATCTTCGGCTCGAATCCCCCCGGGTCGACCCGACCACGCAGTCCAATGCGTATGCGAGCTCGGTGCAGCGATCGGCCTCCGCCCGGGAGGCGGCCCGCTCGATGGTCATCAAGAAGGCGTTGAGATTCCGCGTCTCGAGGAATCGGTAACGCCCAGCCTCACTTGTGCACTCACTTTGCGTCGTAACGGCAGCGATGAGCCGCTGCTTGAGGGCTTCTTCCTCGCGGTCCGACACGCACACGGCCAGCGATCCGAGGGGGACCCCGCGCAGCCGCCGGCCTCGCCGACCGCTTCTCTTCGCGGAGCGAGCCGCGCGGGTAGAGCGAGACGTGCTGGACGCGGGAGACGCCGGCACGGTCGGGGCGGAAGATCTCCCCGTCGCGGGAAGGCGCAGCTCCCTGGCCGAGAGCGCGGGCATGGGCCGGGGCGCCTCGCTGGGCACCGAGCGCCGGGAACGAGTTGCGGGAGAGGGCGATGCGGTGGAGGCCAGAGCCGCCGGCGCCGCCAGCACGGAGTCGAGCCTCGGCACGGAGGCGCGCGAAGGTTCGGGGCGGTGGGTGGGACGTTCCGAGCGCACAGTGGACAGAGAAGGCGCACTGGGCTGGACCAGCGGAGCTGCCGGTGCGAGCGTCGGAATCAAGGGTGCGCCCGTCGCCGGTCTCGAAGTCCGCTCTCGGGCCGCCCTCCAGCGCGGGACCTCGATCGCTGGCGGTTCCGCCGGAGCGGCGAGCGGGTCGACCCTCGGAGAGGGTCTCTGCAGCGCTGGCCGCGGCGTGCGTTCCGCACGTGCCAGGCGTCTGGGAGCGGGCTCCGGGGCCGGGGCCGGCAGAGGCTCAAGCGCCTCGAGCTCGGGCAGCGAGCGCTGCCGGGCGGGCTTCCGGCGGACTGCCGGGGCCGGAGGCGGGGTGGTCGCCGGAACAGGCGGCGGAGGGGTGACCGCTACGAGCAGTGGCTCCGGAGGAGTCCTCTCTCGGGGGGGCTCGGGAACCGGGATCGGCTCGGGCTCCGGATCGGGCTGACGGACAGGTTCCGGCTCGGGCTGTGGCTGCGGTTCGGGAGCGGGAACGAATGGGGGATCGATCCGTTCCGGAGCAGGTGTCTCGAAAGCGACGATCAGCACCCCGTCCTCGTCGGGGTCCCGCAGACTGGTCCACACGAGGCTCGCCAGCACTACAACCAGGACCGTCGCCAGCGAGCAGTCCCAGAGCAGTTGCCTCACGAGCCGGCCCTCGCGAAGGAGCTCTCCCCCCGCAGCGACGAGCCCCCGACTCAGGCTCAGAGGCCGTTTCGGGGCGCGATAGGGCTCGGCGGGCAGCACGATCTTGGCCACTCCGTAACCGAAGCGGCCGAGAAGCGGATTGCCCCTCACCTCGCCACCAGGCGACGCCCGACCAGCACGCGGCGACGATCGGGCCACTCTTCCGCGATGGCGGCCGCGGCGTCGAGCAGATCCTGGCTGCGGGAATCCTCGTGGGGCGCGAGCAGGGGCTTCGCCATTCCCGATCCGTTGAGCTCGTGCAAGCGCTCACGCAGCGTCGCCTCGTCGAGGCGCTCCACGCGAGGGCCAATCGGCCCGCGGATCAGCTCGAACGGAGAAGCCCCATCCCGGGAGGGAGGATGGACGCGCAGCTGCCAGGCCTCGCCAGCTGCGGCGGGAAGCCCGCCCGTCGCGTCCCTTTCGATCCGGGGCAAAGACATCTCGCCCAGCTCGGGCGCGTTGGGATCGGCGATCTGCGTCATCGCGATGATCAGCAGAAACGCCAGATCCACGAAGGAAAATAGCCAAGAGGGAGCGCTTGCGGTGCCCGTAGCCACGGACACCTAGAGCGGCTGTGGACACTCGAGACTTGAGTGAACTTCCGCCCCCGACACGGAACTTGCGCGCAGATGAGACTCTCTAGCCGCCTTCTGCAACATCCTCCGGCGGCTCGGAGCTCTCGTGGGAACTCCAGCCCCGTCCTGCGAGCGCGCGCTGCGCCTCCTCGCGTTCCGGCACGTAAACGGCCACGGCAGCCAGGTCGCCAGTTCGGAGCGCGAGGTCCTCGGACATCGGCATCACTCGCTCGCCGCGTCGGATCGCCAGGATCACGTAGCGCTCATCGATGGGGGGAGTTGCCGCGGCGGCTTTGCCCTCGGCGGAGTCATCGGACTCCCTCTCGACCAGCTCGCGGGTCTCTATCGCGACGTCACCATGGCGGAATCGGACGTCCCAGCGCTCGAGGTCGTGCGGGCTGTCAAAGAGCGGTGTCGCCTCCTGGCTGCGAGCGATGTCGGGCGTGAGGCCGGTCTCCGCACTGACGAGGGCGACGTGGCTCCGGGGCACCGAGAAGAGCTCGCGTGCGCGGGCGACAAAGAGGCCGTTCAACATCTCGTTCGAGGTGAGTCCGATTGCCGTTCCGACCTCTCCAAAACGGGCTCGCGTGAGCGTGCGCTCCTCGAGTGCGTTTCCAAATGTCACCGGGAAACCCGATTCCTCGGCACGCCGACAGTTGTGCGGGTTGGAATCCAGAAAGACCACCGGAACCCCTCCGTCCCGGAGCTCGGACCCCAGCGCGAGACCCAGTCCCTGAGCGCCCATGATCGCGACCGTCTCGCGTCCGGGCAGGCGCACACCCAGGAACGTGGCCACCGGCCCCGCGGTTAGGCCCGCCAGAAGCACCGTTCCCAGGATGGTCAGGAAGACCAGGGCGCGCAGCTCCGGCCCACCCGGCAGCCCGCCCGCCTCGAGGCCCGCCGCGCTCAGCGATGCGACAGCCGCGGCGACGATCCCGCGTGGAGCAAGCCACGCGACGAACAGCCGCTCCCGCACCGGCAGCTCGGATCCGGCCGTCGAGAGCCACACGTCGACCGGTCTTACGATTGCGATCAGCGCGCCCACGACCAGCAGGCCCGGCCAGCCGAGCTCGCGCACATCCTCGAAGCGAACGTCGGCCGCGAGGAGCACGAACAGCAGCCCGATCAAGAGCAACGACAGCTGATCCTTGAACTCGCGCAGATCGCGATCCACCCGGGTACGCACGTTGCCCACCACGACACCCGCAACGGCGACCGCGAGGATCCCACTGTGCGACACGATCTCGTTGCAGCCTTGAAAGAGTCCGAGCACCGCGGCCAGTGTGAAGATGTTCTCCCACCCCTCCGGCACGATACGGCGCACGCGGAGCAACAGGGCGATCAGCAGACCGACGGCGAGGCCGACCGCAGCGCCGAAACCGAGTCGAAGCAGCAGGCCGAGCGCTCCACTGGCCAGTGCATCCTGACCGGGCGCCAGCGCGATCCCCAGCATCAGTACGGCCAGGATCGCCCCGATCGGATCGATCATGACTCCTTCGGCCTCGAGAACGGTGGCGACGCGCGGACGCAGGCGCAGCTCTGCGACGAGCGGTCCGATGACCGTTGGGCCGGTCACGACGATCACACTCCCGAAGAGCAGGCTCTGTACCCACGGCCAGTCCAGAAGAGCACGAGCGCAGACCGCACCCCCGACCAGCGTGACGATGGCGCCGAGAGTGACGAGGCGGCGGATCGGCTTCTGCCCGCGGCGCAGCCGGGAGATCTCCAGGTTCAGGCCACCCTCGAACAGAATGACCGCAACCGCCAGCTCCACAATGGCAAAGAGTCCCGCCCCCAGCGAGCGAGGCTGCACCCAACCGAGCCCATCGGGTCCCAGTCCCGCGCCGATTGCGAGCAGCACGACGATTGACGAGACGCGAATGTGTCGGGCGAGGAGCTGCGCGAATACCCCTGCCGCCAGCGCGAGCACCAGCGTGGTCATGGGGTGAGCGGCGTCCACCGCCAGAGCATAGCCCCCTCGCCGCCGCTGCAGCATCGGCAGCCCGCAGTTCTCACCAGGTGAGCTCTAGCTGTCCTTGACCTCGTCGTGCTCGCTGGGGACAACCAGCACCGGGCAGCGCGCCTTGCGCAGGACCCCTTCGGTCACGCTTCCGACCAGGAGCTCGTAGATCGCGCCATGACCGTGCGAGCCCATGATGATCAGGTCCACATCCAGCTTATGGGCCTCCTCCAGGATCTTGCGGACCGCATCCCCGGGCAGGAGCAGGGCCGCGACCTGGATACCCTCGCCTTCGAGTCTGGCGCTGTATTCCTGGAGCTCGCGGTGCTCCTCCCGAAGCTGCTGTGCAATCTCGTCTCGCGACAGAATGGTGTATGCGGGATCGAAACCGAAATCCGCGCCGCCCCCGTGAAAGATATAGGTATGGGGCACCTTAGCCACGTGGACCAGGTAGAGCCTGGCTCCGAGCTCGGACGCGAGCCGACTGGCCGTGTCCAGCATGAACGACGTGACGTCCGAGAGATCGATGGCGACCATGATGCGCTTCATGCTCGCCGAGTATGGCAGAGCTCGCGTACAGGGGACTAGAAAAACCGGCAGCGTCCCAGCGCTCAGCGCTCCATCTCTCGCGGAACCGAGATTCGACGCGTTTCGAGCAACGTACCCTGCGAGCGCTCGAGCGCCGTGATGGCGTTCCTGTAGGTCTGCAGGGAGAAGATCACCTGGCTCTCGGCCTCCGCCAGGTCTTCCTCGAATTCCAGCACCAGGAACGGTGTCGAGTCTCCGAGCCGGAGGCGTTCCTGCTCGGCCCGCAGCGTCTCCTCGGTCGCGATCCTACGGCGTTCGGAGGCCT
>JAUXJB010000045.1 GCA_030624945.1 Deltaproteobacteria bacterium
GAACTCCTCACCGGGTACGAGGGACTCGAAGCCCTTGCGGACCGCGCCGCGCGTCATCGACTGCAGCCACAGGCGCTGGGTGGGCTTCTTGGATTTGAGGAAGCTGACGATCTCCCGGAAGATGAGCTCTCCCTCTCGGCCCGCGTCGCACGCGTTGATCACGGTATCCACGTCGTCGCGGGCGAGGAGCTTTTTGATGGTCCGTATGCGCTCGGAGGCGCCCGACTTCTGCTTGAGCTCGAACCGCTCGGGCAGGATCGGAAGCGTATCCAGGGTCCAGCGCTTGTACTTGGGGTCGATTTCCTCCGGCGAGAGCAGCTCCACGATGTGGCCCACCGAGAACGTGACGATGAGGTCCTCGCTCTCCCAGAACCCGTCGTGCTCCCGAAATCCCCCCAACGCGGCCACGATGTCTCGTGCCACGCTCGGCTTCTCGGTGATGACTAGAGATTTGCTCAACGTTGCTCCCGATCCTGCGGAATGGTCCCCTTTAGCCCCCAAGCGGCTCCGTGGCAAGTCATCTGGCGTTCATCGGGGATCGGTAGGGGCAACCTGAGAGGTGGGCCCGGGGGGCTCCCTGGGGGTCCTTCCCCCCTCCGGTCTCCGTACCCTAAGCCCTTGCTTGGAAAGGAATAACGCCGAGTTTTCCCACAGCCGCGACGACGCCTCGCAAGAGCGATCGGGGGAGTCCTGAGAAAGGCTTCCCCGCCGGAGCGTCGGCCCGGTAGTATGCGACATCCAGACACGGGAGGAGCCAAGCATGTCGGAGTTTGCACTGCAGCGCATCAAGGAAGCGATCGGCAAGCTCTCGGACCAGCAAGCCGAGATCTGCGAGCGTCTCTCCGGGCTCGAGGGGAGCATTTCGCGCCTGGTGGGCGAGAAGAAGCTCGACGACCGGGAGCTGATTGCCTTTCTCGATCAATTCCGGGCAGGCGAGGCGCTCGGCGAGGCCTCGCTCGGAGCGTGGATCGCCGTGAGTGACACCGCCTGCGTGCGAGGCGGCCTGCGCACGGTCCAGCAGCGCGAGGGGATGCACGCCCGCTTGCTCGCCGAGAGACTGCGCGAGCTGGGAGCGGAGCCCCGCTTCGAGATCCCGGTCGAGGATCGAGAGAAGGCGATGAAGAGCTCCGCATCCACCGAGAAGACTGACGCTCAGAAGCTTCTCGAGTACGCCCAGCGCTATCCCGACATCGATGCCGTCGTGAAGCCAATCGAGGACATCGCGGACAAGCTCGATCACGACCCGGAGACGCAGTATCTCCTGCGCACGATCGTCCAGGACGAGCGCTCGACCCTCGAGTTCCTCGCCAGCGCCTGCGCCCTCCTGAACTCGTAAGGCTCGGGCCGGCACTCTCGATCGCAGCCTCGTCCGGCGGACCTCTCAAGGAAATTGCCCTGTCTGCCGTTGAGGTTCTTGGCGTCCGTTGCGCGCGCAAGGGGGTGCAGGTCCGGTGCCTAAGTCAAGAATCGAGCTTCACGCGCGTCAGGGTTCCGATCTCGCGAGCTTGCGGGCGCTCCAGAGCGCACTGGAGCGGCGCGGAGAGCAGGCCGAGCTGACGGCGGCCCCCGGGCTGAGCTCGGACCCGGCGCAGGCCGAGGGCCTCGCCGAGGGGCCCATTTCCAGTCTGCTGCGGGTCATGGTGGCGGGTCCTCCCGCCCTGGGCGACCAGAGCTCGCAGCGCTGCGCGATCATAGTGGACGAGATTGCCCCCCCCTGGCAGCTCGCAGCCAGCGAGCTCGGGACCGCGGATCTGGTGTTCGTCCCGGGCACCGCGCAGGTCGCCACCCTGCAGGGCCGGGGCTCGGGTGAGGTCATCGCCACCGGACTCGCGCGCCTCGATGAGCTCGTCTCCGATCCGACCGGCTCGCGCGCTCGCGCACGAGCCCGGCTGTACCTGCCGCCCGAAGCCGAGGTGCTCCTGTACGCTCCGTCCGAAGAGCCGTGGGGTCCCCGGCTGGCATCCGAGATCGCGAGACTTCCCGCGTCGGGTCTCACGGTGCTGGTGGTCCTGGAGAACGATTCGGAAGCCGGTCTAGAGCGCTGGCGTGAGCTGGCGGCGCGCAACCCGGGCCTGGCATTGCCCGACGGTGCCGACGCCTCCCTGCTGCTCGCCGCCTGCGACGTGGTCGTATCCGATCGCGCCAGCTTGCTCTACGAAGCGGCGGCACTCGGCAGGGGTGCGGTACGGATCGTGCCCGGGTCTGAGTCACAGGCGGCCGTCAGCGGAATCCTGGACCCGAAGCTCGAGGTGGGCCCGCACATTCGGGAGTCCGAGGAGCTGGCCCCGGCCGTGCGATCTGCCCTGCCGGGCTCCTCCCGAGCGCGTCAGTACGCCGACGCGCGCGCGCGCTGCCGCACGGAGCTACTCGTGACCGAAGGCTCTGCCGCAGAGCGCATGACCGACAGGCTCTGCGAGCATCTCGCCGGCATCCAACGCGCCTCCGCCGCGGACGCCTCACCCGATTTGGCCCGGGGTTGGGTGGCCAGCACGGGATTCGGGCCCCGGATCCAGCCCGCTCGCCCGCTGCTGGAGGGCATCGAGGCGCAGCTCGCCTTCGGCGACGTCGATGGTGCGCGTCAGCGGCTGGTCGCTCAGCTGGGGGTCGATCCCAGCCCGTCCGGCTATCGATTGCTCGCCTCCATTCATCGGAGGGAGGGGGACACGGTCGCCGCCCTCGAAGCGATACGCGCGGCCGAGCAGCTCGCGCGGCAAGAGACCGCCGATGCACTCTGCGAGCGCGGGCGCGTGCTCGTCGACTCCGATCAGGTCGACGCGGCGCGCGAAGCCTTCGAGGAAGCCCGGTCTCTCGCTCCCGACCTGGTCGATCCCATGGTGGGACTGGGTTCGCTCTCCGTACACGCGGGCGATGCGATGGCGGGCGAAGAGTACTTCCGGAACGCTCTCGCTCGCGAGAAGTCGCCGCGCACGCTGACGGGACTGGGCCTCGCTCTGCTCCTCGGGGGACGTGCTCGCGAGGCCCTGCTCCAGCTCGAGCAAGCGCTGGACATCCAGGCCGACAACCTCTCCGCCGTCTACGGCATCGTCCAGGCCGGCTTCCAGACGGGAGAGCTGGCAATCGCAGAGCGCCGCGTGCGCGCGTTCGTGGAGCTGCACAGTGGCAATCTCGACCTGCTCTTCACGCTCGCGGGACTGCGCTGCGAGCTCGGCAACCGATCCGGATCCCTCGAGATGATCGATCGCATCGAGCTGTTCGATCCGCACTACCCAGGCCTCCAGGAGCTCCGGCGGAAGCTCAACGGCTAGGCGTATCATTGCCGCATGCAGAGCGTGCGCATCGATCGCTGGCTCTACGCCGCCCGGATCTTCAAGTCCCGCACGCAGGCCACGGCCGCATGTGTCGGTGGCCGCGTGAAGATCAACGATTCCAGCGCCAAGGCGCATCAGCCGCTCCGGATCGGGGACGAGGTCCGCGTACAGACCCCCGGCGCGTTGCGCATCCTACTCGTGGCAAGATTCTCCGAGAAGCGGCTCGGGGCCGCCCTTGCGCGCGAGCTCTACGAGGATCGCTCACCCCCGCCCGTGGAGACGCAGCTCGGTGCGCCCCGCCACGAGCGAGGGGCGGGTCGTCCGACCAAGCGCGACCGTCGCGCGCTGCAAAAGCTCAAGCGAGGACCCTGAGTCGGGGCTCAGCTGGCCCAGTCTTCCAGGAAGCGAACGATGTCCGCGGACTCGTGCATCCACGTGCTTTCCCCCGGCACGTCATCGATGCGCAGGCAGGGCACCGTCACGCGGCCGGTCGCCTCGATGAGCGCGTTGCGATGTGCGGGATCTCGCTGGATGTCGCGCAGCTCGATCGGGAGTCCGAGCCGATCGATCGCGCGCCCCACCAACTCGCAGAAGGGACAGCTCTGGTAGTGGTAGAGCGAAAGCGTTGCGGTTTCCATGAGCTCCTCCGCGCAGCATAGTCACGTGGCATGAGATGTACCCGGCCACAGATTCGTTTCCGCTGCGAGGGGGGAGCGCAGCCGCCTGCTAGACTCTTTTCGAGCCTCATGCGGGTCAAGATCGAGCTTCTGGCGCTGCTGATCGTCGCATGCGGTCCCCTCGCGAGAGACGTTGCACCCGAAGTCCCGGGCGGTTTGCGCGGGGGCGCCACAGGCGAATACGAGATCCTGGAGATCAACGAGGGCCGGGATCTCCTGCTGGACACGCCGCAGGGCCCCCTCCGGGTCGACTGGGCGGTCGGCCTGCAGCAGGGGACGGATCCCCTCGCCGATCTCGACCGGATGCTCGGCCACGTCCGAGCTGAGGGGCTCGAGCTGGAGGAGCTCACCCTGTACCGGACCGCCCTGGCGGGCACCTATCTCTACTCGCGCCAGCTGGTCGTGCTGCCCGAAGGTGTACTCGTGGCCTCGGACTCCGATGCGCTGCGCGAGAGAGCCCGTGTGGAAGACGAGCGAGCGCTCGCTTCTCTGAGCTCGGCTCTCGAGGATGTTGTGCGATCGCTCGGACGCAGGGAGCGGGATCTTCCCTCGCGATCCGCCCTGCTCGAGATTCTCGCGCAGCTCGATCAGAAGGGGGATACAGGCGCCAGCCTGGACATCCTCCCTCCGAGCTTTGGGCGCCGGCTCGTTCGGCACGGCTGGCTCGAGCAACTCGACTTGGACGAGGAGGCCAGGGTCCGGCTCGAGGACGCGCTGGTCGAGGCGGAGTCCCTGCGGCCACTGGAGCAGTACGCGTCCGCGCGCGCACGTCTGGTCTACCTGGAGGACGCGTTCGGAAGCGGGGTTTGGCTGCTCACCACACCGGAACGCTCCGGCTACTCGCGACTCGCACCGAAGCCCGCCTACTACAGCGCCGCCCCCAGCTTGATCTCGGTCGTGCACCTGCCCGTCGGAGCCGATCCCGCTACCGCTGCGGACGCCTGGCAGGCCGCCGAGGTCTATCACGGCGACGTGCGTCTGGCCGGCTGGGATCGCCAGGGGGGCTTCTCCGCGAACGAGGCCGCGTGGAGGCGGCTGTTTGGCGGGACCGAAGAGAAGTTCGAGCTGGCGGGGGCGCTGCCTCCGCACATCCTGGTGACCCGACCCGATGGGGACGTCCTCTCGCTGATCACCGCGCACGGCACTCTCAGGCCGGCAACCGACGGCAGCCCCGACGAGGTGGAGCGTTTCTTTGCCGAGTCGGCAGTGGCGTTGCCCGACGCTGCGCATCTGGATCTCATCGGTGAGTACCTGCTCGTCTACGTCTACGACAGCCCGGATACCCGCCGTCCCTGGCTGGTTGGTACGCTGAAGTGGAGCGGAGATATCCACCAGACCGCCTCGCAGACACTCGCGACACACACGGGTGGCATGTATCGCGGGGACTGCGACGATCTCTCCGAGCTCTACCAGGAGATCACCGCGCGCCAGGGCAAGAACGCGCACCTCATCGGGCTGCCCGCACACGCGGCCTTGGCGTGGGCGGAGCGCACGGACGACGAGAGCTGGCGGACCTACCTTCTACAGACGGGTCAGCCCCTCGAGTTCCACGGCGAGACGATAGATGAGAGTTTGGAAGAGCTCTACAAGCACTTCGGTGCCGGAGAGGTGCTCGACCCCACGCGTCTCGAGGTGCTGCTGCGATTTTCGGGCGAGAACACGCGTTCGAGCTGGTTTCTGAGCTCCCGCATATTCTCCGACGCCGACTACGCGCGCACCATGATCGACGTCCAGCGCGACTGGCACTTTCAGACCTACCACCGGGCTATCCGGAAGATGCGGCGGCTCATCGAGTCGGGCGATCGAGATCCCGCGAACCTGGCAGAGCTCGCCGGACTCCTGCGTTACACAGGTCAGTACGATGAGTCGGCCGCCACCCTCCAGCGGGCGACGGAGCTGCTGGCGTCGTTGGAGAGCCGTCTCTCGCTCGATCTCGATCGCGTGGAGGTGCTCTACGCCGGCGGCCGTAGCGAAGAGGCCGTGGCACTGGCACGCGAGCTACTCGACGTGCGCATTCCCGAGCTCGAGGAGCAAATGGAAGCGCCACTGATCGACCCGCTGCTCGGCCTGGTCGATGCGCTCGCCGTCAAACGCAACGACACGGCGCTCGCGCTCGAGGTGCTCGCACGCCATCTGGCACCCCGGGTGGACGAGGTCATGCGACCCCTGATCGATTGGATCGGGAGCGACGATTTCGATCCGGATCACTGGCGGGACGGCGGCGACGGTCAGGCGCGGCACCAGCTGCGCCGCTTTGCGGGCAGCTCCGTGGCCGTTCTACGGGCGACGGTGGACACGCCCTCGGAACGATCCGGAGACTGGCAGCGCGTGAGCGAGAGTCTGGGGATCTGGTTCGAGGAGATCGCCTTCCACGACCTCGAGGGCTCCGAGACCGTTCTCTGGCGCTACGCACTTTTGGGACGCTACTACGAGGCACTACACGGAATTGCGTCCCTGCGCGAGCGCGTCTGGGATGCAGCCCCACCGGGCGATGCCGTGCGGGTGCATGCCGACCGGTCGGCCGGGGCCCCACTGCTTGCAGACGATCTCCCGTGGGTCTCGATCGCGCCCTCATTCTGGTTCGGGGCACAACGCGATCGCCTCGCGCCTGGCCGGGGAGCCGTCGATGTCGAGCAGGTTGTGGCGCTCGCCGGGCGGGCCGCGCAGGCTCGCGACCAGGCCCGCGCGCTCGGACTGGATCATCAGAGCTTTGCTGGAGACGTGGCGATGAGCGCACTGGTTGCCGCTATCTTCGGCCGAGACGTCCCCCGCCTGCGCCGTCTGTTCCGGGATGTGAGGTTGGGAAACGATCGTCAGCGGCGCTGGGAGACGGCCAGCTGGATCGCCGCCGTAGCGCGGTTCATATCGCTGGAGCAGTTCGCGGAGCTGCTGCAGATCTGGCGGGAGGAGCTCAACTACAAGCCCATGTACTTCTGGATCGCCTGGAACGCTGCGCTGTCGGGCGCGGGAGAGCACGCGCTGCTCACGGCCGAGCTGGCGGCGAACGAGTTCCAGGACGACGTGGCCTTCACGGAGGAATACGAGTTCATGCGAAGCCTGCCAGATCTCGGGCGGCGGGCGAGCTCGCTGCGGGTCGAGTCCGGGCCGGAGCGGCTCAGCTCGTATTGATGGCGCGCGGTTCCACCTCGAACGCGCGTACCGGAGTGCCGGCCGGACCGGACACCATCTGCACCATCTGCCGGTAACCGGATGCCCACATCAGGAAGAACATGTTCATGGTGAAGACCACGCCCACGAGGAGGGCCAGGAGTCCTGACAATCCGACGAGCGACGAGATGACGAAGAGGCCCGCGGTGCGCAGCTTCTGAGCCTGGGTCGCATCCCATGACGCCTGGAGTGCCTCGATCGGTCCCATTCCCTGATCGACGATGAAGAACGGCCCGAAGTAGAGGCGAGACACGATCGCGACCGTCCACACCAGGTTGGCGATCACCCCCAGCCCGGTCATCCAATCGGAGCCGCTGAGCGAAGCGATCATCTGGAGGCCCTGTCCGATGAAGCCGATCAGCAGCGTGCCGAGGTACCAGCCGCCGATGGCGAGGAGAGCGGAGACATAGGTCGAGAAACCGGCGAAGAGGTCGCCGAAGCGCTCCCGGTCGTCGATCACGTTCAGGTAATACAGCGCTCCACCCCATGCCAGGACCGGGACGACGATGAAGAGCGGAACGAACAGGATCGTCGAGATCAACAGCAGGATGCTGCCGATGGTGCCCACCGCCAGCCAGGTAGGGAAGCTCGCCCAGGTCAGGCTCCAGGCATCCGCGAGGCACTCGGCGATGTCGAACTCCCCGGGCTGATTGTTCCTCCGGCTGAAGGCGTCGGCCAATCTGGACTTGGGGGGCTCGTAGGGGTTCTGTGTCATCGGCTTCGGTCGAGGCGAGGGTGGCGCCGTCCGACACCTCCCTCGGCCGGCTCGAGCGCCAACTTGAGGCGCAAATCGCGATTCTAGAGGACTCTGGCGCCGCAGCCGAGGCTTACGCGAGATGTACCGTTGACCGGAGCGCTCCCGGGGTGGATCCTTCGACTCGATGGGAGTCACCAAAGCGCAACTGTTCGAGCTCGGAGCGTGCGAAGAGGCCATTGCCGAGCTGGAGCAGGCCAGGGATCGGCTCCCCGGTGAGATCGCCGCCGCCGAGAACCGGGCTCAGGCCGCTCGGGACGCGGTGGAGGCCGCGCACGAGGAGCTGGCGGATTTCGAGAAAACCCGACGTAGCCAGGAGGCCGGGCTTCAGGACTGCGAGGCGCAGCGGACCAAGTTCCAGGGACAGACAGCTCTGGTGAAGACGAACGAGGAGTACTCCGCCCTCTTGCGAGAGATCGACGGCATGAACGACCGGATCTCCGAGCTGGAGGAGGGGATTTTGCTCAGCATGGAGGCGATCGACGGCGCCAAGAGTCGGCTAGAGAGCGTCGAGAAGGAGCAGGAGATCGTCGAGCGAGGACACCGGAGCGCGGCCAAGGGCCTGCACCGGGACCTGGCGCGGGTCGAGGAGGATCTCGCGAGGCGCGGGGGCGAGCGGGAGGAGCGCCTCCAGCTGCTGGGTTCGGGGGTTGTGGCGCTGTACCGGCGGGTCACGAAGGCGCACGGCTCGGGCGTGGCGATTCTGAGGGACGGCCGCTGCAGCGGTTGCCACCGCGCGATCCCGCCTCAGACCATGAACCTCGTGGCCGCAGGAGAGCTCCACACCTGCTCGAACTGTCAACGCATCCTGGTGCCCGGGGAGCCCTGAGCAGTCGTTGCTCGCACGCGTTCTGCACATGCGCCCACATGCATCTCTGGCCGTTGGGCGCGCTTTTTTGGGGCCGTCGCCGTCGCTGGAGGCCTACTTTCGTAGGCTTCGGCCAGTCTGCTCCGCGGCCCTCCTTCGCGGCCTGGAAAAATGGGATTTTCTATTTATTTTCAGAGAGTTGTAGATTTCTCTCGTCGGTGGCGCGCGCTGCATCGCGAGCTCGCGGTTTGCTAAAATCGCGGGGCGATGGGGGGCGGAAGGACGGAATGGTCGATCCGGAACGCTACAGGGATTGCATGGATCAGGCATCCGAGTGCTCCGCCTCGGGCAGGTTCGAGGAGGCGCTCCGCTGGCTTGACGAGGCCCTGCGCGCGAATCCTGGCAGTGCCGAGGCCCACAACGGACGCGGGGAGATCCTCTGGGATCACCTCGACCGGTTCCCTTATCAGCGACAGAGGCGCCGGGAGCAGGCACTTCGTGACTTCGCCCGCGCGGCAGAGACCGAGGTCGAGTACTTCCCCGCCCACCTGAATCGCATCGAGATCTTGATCGAGGAGTTCCAGCAGTTCGAGAGGGCTCTCGAGCTCTCGGACGGGCTGCTGGCGCGGCCGCTCGATTCGGGCACCGAGGCCGAGGTCTACTACCTGAAGGCCAAGGCGCTCTTCTACCTCGACGACCTCCAGGGCGCGCTCTTCCTGCTCAAGCGCGCGATCAAGTCCCATTCGGAGGTCGGCATCTATCGCGGCTTCGAGGGTCAGATCCTCTTCGAGCTCGGGCAGTTCGGCCCCGCCCAGGCCAGTTTGGAGCGGGCTCTGGCACTCGAGCCCGAGTGCGCACACAGCGTCTACCACCTGGCCCTGGTGTCGGAGCACCTGGGCCTCCAGGAGCCGGCCGAGCGCCTGTTCGCGGAGGCGGCCAACCTGGCCCCCGATATGTACCCCCTGCCGATTCGGATGGACGACGGGGC
>JAUXJB010000258.1 GCA_030624945.1 Deltaproteobacteria bacterium
CGGGCATCGATCTCGGGCAGGTAGCGGCGAACCGCGTGTGCGAAGCTCTCTGCCTTGGCGGGGTCGACCGCGTACGAGATGTCCTCGACGTACTCGACGTCCGGACCGAGCCGAAAGCGCCCAGCCAGGTCGACGGTCACGTGAATGCCGAGCCCGCTGGCGGCGGGTACGGGATAGACTAGGTGATTCGTGAGCTTGCCCAGGGCCGGCGCCACGCTGAAGTAGTCGCCCTTGCAGGGATGCTGGTCGTAGCCGAGTGCGCTGGTGTCCAGGCCCGCGAGCGCGGCGATGCGATCCGCCTCGAGCCCGGCCGCGTTCACGATGTAGGGGACCCGAAGCGCGAAGCGCTCCCCGTCCTGCGAGCGCGTCTCGATCCGCCAGAGAGCGCCGTCCCGCTCCAGTCCCTCGACTCGGGTATGGAAGGCGATCTCCGAGCCCAGGCTCTCCAGCTCCGCCTGGTAGCTCGAGAGGAGTTCGTGGACGTCGACGATTCCGGACTCCGGGGACCAGAGGCCCGCGTGCGCTCGCACCCGTGGCTCGCGACGGGTGACCTCCCCCGCGTCCACCAGATCCAGCGCGCCCGCCCCGTTTGCCCTACCCAGCCGCGCCAGACGCTCCAGGGCTTCGATTTCCCCCGGCTCGCTCGCGACGACCAGCTTGCCCGTGCGCCGGTGGGCGATGCCGTGCAGCTCGCAGCGAGAGTAGAGACGTTCTCGTCCCTCTACACAGCACTGTGCCTTGAGCGAGTCGGTCGGGTAGTACAGCCCGGCGTGGATGACCTGGCTGTTTCTCGAGGAGATCTCCTGGCCCGGCGACGCGTGACGCTCGAGCAGGACTGCCCTGCGACCGCGGCGCGCGAGCGCGGCGCCGCAGGCGAGCCCCACGATGCCCGCGCCGATGACGGCGACTTCGGGGTCCTGATTCACGACCGGGGGTCGGTCGCCTGTGTCCTGTTCCGGGAGTTCCGATGCAATTCTCGCGGCCGAGGCGCCGGGCGTGCAAGGCGCGCGAGCGAGGCGAATCCGTAGATTCGTCGAGCGAGCGCAACGCCGCGAGCGCGGATGCATCGGCCGCCGAGAATGCGAGCGCACTCCCGGAACAGGACACTAGACTGCCGCGAGTGCCGCCGCACCGACGGCCCCGCAGAAGGCGCCGTCTTCCAGGAAGCGCGCCTGGCAGCTGTAGAAGCCGCTCACTTGATCGAGGATCGACTCCAGCGCCGGGTTCTCGGCGAATGTCGATCCGCAGTAGACGATCTCCCGGGCGCCTTGCGCCCGGGCGAGCTCTCCGCAGATGAGGGCGATGTTCTCACCGACGAGGCACATCAGCGCGTGCGCGATGTCCTCGGGGAGCTCGGAATCGAGCTTGGCGAAGTGGGCGGCGTTCAGGTCGCGGGGCAGGGGCGAATCACCGGGACCGCTGTAGATGTCGCCCACCAGGAGATCGACGCTGCGCCTGTCGCCGCGCTCGGCCAGCGCGGCGAGGTCTGCGAAGCTATCGATCCTGAGCAGCAGCTTCCCGAGCCCCAGCAGCGTGCCGCCGCCCAGCGCGCTGCCGCCCACGCGCTGCGCTACCTCGTCAATCACCGAGAGCACGGACGTGCCGGTTCCCAGGCTGACGAGCAGGTAGCGGTCCGGCAGTTTCTCGCCCCCGTGCTCGGCGAGGAGCGGGGCACCGCGGGCCCACGCGCTGAACTCCGGGACGTTTGTCACGGGGAGCCCGTCCATCTCCGCCGTTAGACGGGCACCGCCACCACCCGTCGCGGCCACGCGCTGCGGCGCCCACTCGCGGATGCTGGCGAGGATGGCGTCGAAGTCCGCCGTCGGGATCTGCGCCGTCCGGATCCCATCTTCGGACGGCAGTGCCAGCTTGCAGAGCGTCGCTCCCAGGTCGACGCCCAGGATTCCGACAGCAGTGGAGAAAGGATTGGACATACGTTGCGGAGAGTACCACCCTCCCGCTCCCTTCGGCCACGCACCGGCGTGGCCCGGACCAGCCCGAATCTGCCTTCTGCCGCAGAGCTTGGGCCGGGGAGAGCGTAGATGTACACGGAGTTCTTCGGGCTGAACGAGAAGCCGTTCGCGCTGGTGCCCGACCCCAAGTACATGTTCATGGGCCGCTCGCACCGCGAAGCATTCGCGCACCTGCTGTACGGCATCGAGCAGGGTGAGGGCTTCATCGAGGTGATCGGTCGGGTCGGTGCCGGCAAGACCACCCTGTGTCGCACCCTGCTGGCTCGTCTCGGCGGAGACCTGGAGATCGCCTACATCTTCAATCCCAGCCAGACCGAGATCGAGCTCCTCTGCTCCATCAATCGCGAGCTCGGTCTGCGCGCACAAGGCTCGACTCGCTCCGAGCTGATCGACGAGCTGAACTACTTCTTGCTGGAGAAGTACTCGGCGGGTCGTCGCGTGTTGCTGGTGATCGACGAGGCGCAGAACCTCGGTCCCGCCGTGCTCGAGCAGCTGCGTCTGCTCTCCAATCTCGAGACCGAACGCGGGAAGCTGATCCAGATCGTGCTGATCGGTCAGCCCGAGCTCGACGAGAATCTCTCTCGCGGCGATCTGCGCCAGCTTCGCCAACGCATCACCGTGCGCTGGAGGCTCGAGCCGTTCGAGCGCGATGAAGTGGGCGAGTACCTGGAGCACCGGCTGCGGGTTGCGGGC
>JAUXJB010000176.1 GCA_030624945.1 Deltaproteobacteria bacterium
CCGCCGCGACCGTGATTCCGACTCCCAGCTCGACTCCCAGAATTCCGAGGTGTTGTCCGTGGGCGGGCTCGTGCACGTCGAGCAGTCCGTAATCCAGATAGTTCCCGCCCAGCAGCACGGTGAGCACGCCGATCCCGCCGAACAGCAGGGCCCCTACGGCCGCTCCGAACTCGGCCACTCGAGGCGGAACGACGCGCTTCAGCTCCTCGATCCCGAATATCCTGGCGTACAGGATCAGCCCCGCCGCAAAGATCACGCCGGCCTGGAATCCGCCCCCCGGTCCAAAGTCCCCGTGGGACTGCACGTAGAGCCCGAACAGCAGCACGAACGGGATGAAGCGTTTGGAGACGACGCGCAGCACCATCTTCTCGCGCATACGCATACGCATACGCGGAGTGGTCTCGGTTTGCCCCCGTCTCCGCTCGGTGCTTCTCGGGTGGATGCCCAGCACCAACATCACGGCGATGCCGGCCGTCAGGATGACCATGAGCTCGCCGAGCGTGTCAAAGCCGCGATAGCTCGCCAGCACCGCCGTCACCACGTTCGGGAGCCCGATCTCGTCCGGGGACTGCAGCAGGTAATGGGGAGCGACGTGTCGATGGATTGGAGCCGCCGGATCTCCGTAAGAGGGCATGTCGAGCGTTGCGTACACGAGGGCCACGCCGGTCACGGCAACGATGGCGAGCGGTACGATCTGCCGCCTCGGGTGTCCTTCCCTCTCCTCGGTCAGGGACAAGGTGACGAGGATCAGTACGGTGGAGATGCCCGCGCCGACGGCCGCTTCCGTGAAGGCGACATCCACCGCATCCATCAAGGTGAACAACCCCGCGGCCAGCAAGCTGAAGATTCCCGTCAGCATTGCGGCGCCGAAGAGATCTCGCAGCTGGGCGATCGTCAGGGCGATCACGACCAGGAAGGCGTACAGGATCAGCTCAATGGGAAACGCCATCGCCAGCCTCGACCTCGTTTGCTTTGAGACCGCGCGAGTACGCCGCCTTCACGAGTGCGTGCGTAGCCGTCGGACTCGTGAGGTGCAGCAGAAAAGCGAGCATGAGCAGCTTGACGCTGACCAGCGTCAGCCCGGCCTGTAGGACCAACCCGAACAGGATTGCTGTCGCGCCGAGCGTGTCGGTGAGGCCACCCGCATGTGTGCGGGAGTAGAAATCGGGCATGCGGTGCAGGCCTACCCCTCCCGTAACGCAGGTCAGCGCACCAAAGACCAAGAGCACCCAGCTCGCGGCGTCGACGAGCGCTGTCACGGGCGCACCTGATCGTCGGAGCCCAGGTCGCCGTACTTGGAAAACCGGAGTACCGCCAGCACCGCGACGAAGCTGATCAGCCCGTAGAGGAGCGCGAGGTCCAGCCACTCGGGGCGTTCGGTCAGGAAGCCCGCGACTGCGATCAGGAGCATGGTCTTGGTTGCAAACATGTTCACGGCGAGAATGCGGTCGTAGACGCTCGGACCGCGGATCGCGCGCACGAGTGCCAGGAGCATGGTCAGGAGGACTCCCAGCGCGGCTACCTGAAACATCATCGGTCTTCCCCCGAGCCCTCGAGCCAGGTGACCCACCGATCCATCTCGCCACTCTCCAATCCCTCGGCGGATTTCCGGGTAAGCGCGTGCACGAGGAGGGTTCCATCGCGCACGTCTAACGTGACCGTCCCCGGCGTAAGTGTGATGGAGTTCGCGAGGATCACGCGACCGAGGTCCGTCTTCTGGGTTGCTCGGATGCGCACCAGGCGTGGCTGCACCGGCAGGCTCGGTGTGAGGATCACGCGCGCCACGTGGAGGTTCGCCTTCGCGATCTCCCACAACAGCCACGGCAAGTACACCAGCGGGCGTGCCCCCAGCTCATAGGGCTCCGACTCCGCATCGATCACGTTCATACGCCAAGCCAGAAAGATCGCCACAGCGACCGAGAGCGCGCCAGAGGCGAGCAGCAGGGGCTCCGTGCGCCCCGACCACAGCAGCCAGGTGAGGGCCAGCCACACAGACAGCAGAATCGTGCGCGTCACGGCTCCCCCCGGAGTTGAGGAGGGCGATAGTAGGCTCCCGGCGAGCGGAGGCCAACCGCATCCGCGCGCTGGGCACCCGCCTGCGGACGAGTTGGTATAGTCTCGGTGTCGCCGCTCGGCGAGCGGGGTGCCAAACGAAAGGGGTCGATGCGCATGCCTCTGCAGATCAGTCCTCCTGCTGACGAGACCCGCGCCCAGCTACGAGATGCGATCGCATCCGCCCTCCCGGATGCCGAGATCGAGGTGGCCGGTGGCGGTGGTCACTTCGAGATCCGGGTGGTCTGCGCAGCGTTCGAGGGGAAGTCCACTCTCGCGAAGCAGCGGCTCGTGTACGCCGCGATCGGCCACCTGATGAAGGGCGGGAACGCGCCGGTTCACGCCGTAGATCGCCTGATTACGGAGACCCCTTAGGGCCTCGCGAGACCGCGGACTCCGTCTGCGCGTCGCGAGAAGGCTCGAGACGTTCCACGCTGGGCAGTTGTCCGTCGCGTCCGCGGAGCTTGAGGATGACCAGATCGACGCGCTCCGTTGCGGACGTTGCGTAGCCGGCGACGAACACGTCGCCGTCGGGGTCGACGGCCAGGGCGCGCGGTTTCCCCACAATGCCCGTTGCCGTACCGATGTCCCGGCTCCAGCGCGGTTGTCCGTCGCCACCGGAAAGCTTCACCACAAAGAGGTTTCGCCCGGCCGCGCAGCCGAATCCGGCCGCGATGACGTCGTCCGCTGCGTCTACGCGCAGCGCCACCGTCTCGCCACAGAGGGCGTCTTCGCCAAACTGCCGGTGCCAGATCTGCCTGCCATCGCTTGCGGCAAGCCGGGCGACGTGGAAGCCGGACGGACTCGCGGATGCCGCGATCAGGTGGTTGCGGTCAACCCGCCTCAGGTCCAGCGCCACGCCGTTCTGGGCCTCGACGCTCTCTACCCAGCGCAGTGCCCCGTTCCTCCCGTCGAGCCTCGCCAGGACCAGGTCCGTCTGCCCCTCTCCATCGGACAGGAGGCGCGCCGCGACCACGTCTCCGCTTCGGTCGAGAGCGACAACACGCACCCCGCCGGACGGCGTCGTCCTGCTCGCGCCGGGCAGGATGCGGCGCCAGATCTCTGCCCCATCCAGACCGTCGATCTTGATCAGTGCGAGGTCGTGACCACCCGCCGCGTTCGAGAAGATCGCCGCGACCACGGGATCTCCCCCCGCGGTCGTGGCAATCGCCGTCGCCCGCCCTGCGGCTGTCCCGGGCGTGCTGTAGCTCCACAATTCTCGCCCGTCCGATGCGGCCAGCTTTCGCACGCGGAGGACCGTGGATTCCGCGTCGGACAGCGATCCCGCGGCGATCACTTCGCCCCGCGGGTCGAGCTCGAGGTGGGGGGGGACCGCGAAGTTCGCGCTCTCACTGGCCAGGGCCGTGTGGCGCCAGAGCTCCCGGCCGCTGGCTCGATCGAGCCGGGCCACGACGAAGCGCACTCCCCTGGCATCCGAAACCGAGACGCCCACGATAGGGTCCATGCCGCTGGTCAGGACGAGGGCGCGCGCATCGGCGCGCGTTGTCCCGATGATCTGCTTCCAGAGAATCTTGCCTTGCGAGCCCGAGAGCTTCACGGCTCCGAATCCCGAAGCGTCTCGGCCCCCGGCAGCGAGGGCATCTCCGAATGCCGTGGGATCGAAGGGTCCCGCCGCGATCACGTCTCCCGCCGCGTCGATGGCGAGGCTCACCTGCGGCCCGGGGATCGCGATGCCCATGGCCAGGCGCGTCCGCCAGCCGCGGTCGCCCGCTGAGGTGCAAGCCGCCAGGTACAGGGGGATGGCCAGCAGTGCGCCCGATCCGCGAAAGATCACGTCCGGAGCGTAGCGGATCCTCGGGGACGTTCCTCACGATTTCGATTCGGGCAGCGAATCGAAGTCGGGGGGATTTACCAGATCAGGATTTCTGGAACAGGTCGACGACCTTCGCGTCCAGCGTCGCCGGTCTGGCGCGGGTTCGCGCCCAGTCGCGCAGCTCCTTGATGCGGTCCTCGTAGGTGTCGTAGAGGGGAACGGTCTCGTTGATCGCGTTGGCCAGGTCGTTGAAATCGAGGTCGCGTCCCTCGGCAAACGCCTTGTGGAGCGCCGCGTTCACGACCTGCTCGATCTCCGCGCCCGACAGCCGCCCCGCCTGGTCGGCCAGGTCCTCGAGGTCGAATTGAACCGGGTCGCGCCCGCGCTTGCACAGGTGGATCGACAGGATCTCGATTCGCTCCTCGAGGTTGGGCAGGTCTACGAAGAAGAGCTCGTCGAAACGTCCGCGCC
>JAUXJB010000156.1 GCA_030624945.1 Deltaproteobacteria bacterium
AGCCTTTTCGCTCGGTCTCCGCACGAGCGTCGGCGACGAAGCCCACGCCGAGGCGCGGCAGATCCGCAGAGGGCACCTACTCCACGCTCCAGTCGAGATGCGGGGCGATGGGCGAGGGCTGGATCACGAGTGCGCAGCCGAGCAGCGCGACGAGTGCCCCGCAGGCAAGCTGCTCAGATCTCCGCAGCATCTCTGTCCGAGCGAGTGAAAAGGAGAAACGCCATCGAGGGACGCCTCGACGCCTCGCGCATCACGAACTGGATCCCGTCCAGGGACCAACCCTCTGCCACAGTCTCGTTGATGAGCCGCTCCAGCTCCTGGTCCGTCACCGATGAGGTCTCCACGACCTTGTAGACCGTCTCAGCCACCGACTCTGCGGGCATCGCGGGCGAAGTCCTTGGCGAAGTAGGTGATGATGCCGTCCGCGCCGGCGCGCCGGATCGACAGGAGGCTCTCGCGCATCGCCCGCTCGAGGTCGATCCAACCCCGCTCTGCCGCCGCGTGGATCATGCTGTACTCGCCCGAGACCTGGTAGGCAAAGATCGGAACGTCACAGCTCTCGCGGGCCGCGCGAATCACATCCAGGTAGGGCAACGCGGGCTTGACCATGACCATGTCCGCGCCCTCGTCGAGGTCCATCCGGATCTCCCGCAGCGCCTCGCGAGCGTTGCCCGGGTCCATCTGGTAGCCCTGCCGATCTCCGGTCTCGGGCGTGGACTCGGCGGCGTCGCGGAACGGACCGTAGAAGGCCGAGGCGTACTTGGCCGCATACGAGAGGATCGCCCGATCCTCGAAGCCCTCCGCATCCAGCTGGCGTCGGATCTCCGCCACGCGACCGTCCATCATGTCGCTCGGCGCCAGCACGTCGGCACCCGCGCGGGCCGCGGCCACCGCGGTCTTGCCGAGCAGTGGCAAGGTGGGATCGTTGCGGACGTCGTTGCCGTCGAAGACGCCGCAGTGGCCGTGATCCGTGTACTCGCACAGGCAGACGTCGGCGATCAGCACGAGTTCCGGCGCGGCGTCCCTGATGGTGCGGAGCGATCGCTGCACGACGCCGTCAGGATCGTAGGCGCCGGAGCCGAGCGCGTCCTTGTCGGTGGGAATCCCGAACAGGAGGACGCCGGCAATGCCCAGGTCGGAGATCTCCTTGACCTCGTCCGAGAGCATGTCCGCCGAGAAACGCTCGACGCCGGGCATCGACGCCACCGGCTCCCTCACGCCCTCGCCCTCTACACAGAACAGTGGATAGATCAGGCTCGCCTGCGAGAGGCGCGTCTCCCGCACCAGATCCCGCAGTGCGGGCGTCCTGCGCAGCCGCCGGGGGCGATGCTCAGGAAACATCTCGACCGGACTCCGCAAATACCGCCTCGAGTGCCTCCGCCAGAGCCTCGCTGGTCTGGCGCTCGGCCACCGCGTGGGGGACCACGCCGTGGCGTTCCAGCGCGGCCGCGGTCGACGGTCCGATGCACGCGAATACGAGCTCTCGGGCGAGCGGTGCCAGCTCTTCCGCCTCCAGACAAGCGAAGAAGTGATCTGCGGTCGACGGGCTCGTGAGGGTCACGGCCTCGAGTCCCTCCCGCAAGGCCGCGCCCACCTCGCGCGCCGCGGCCTCTGGCAGGGCTGTCCGATAGGCTTCCACGGCGTCCACCTTGGCCCCTGCCGCCTCCAGGATGCGCGGCAGCTCCTCACGGGCCCGCGACGCCTGCGGGAACAGGACGGAGGCGTCTCGCAGCGGGGACCGGGCCTGCATGGCGGCGGCGAGCTCGCCGGGCAGGGAGCGCTCGGGGGGTACGACGTGGACGGGCAGGCCCGCGCGCGCGGCCGCAGCCGCCGTCGCCTGACCGATACAGGCCACGCGTGCATCTCCGAGCGTCGCCGCGCTCCCGAGATAGGGCTGGCAGAATCGCACCGCGTTGGCGGACGTGAAGACGATCCAGTCGTAGCGGCCGGCGTTCGCCGTCGCCTCCTCGAGCCCCCGCACGTCCTCGGGCTCCCGGAACTCGAGGAGCGCCACGCGAACGGGCTCGGCTCCGCGGCGCTGGAGCTCGATCGCGAGCGTCCCCTGCTGGCCCGCGGCCCGCGGTACCAGCACGCGCCGGCCGAAGAGCGGGCGGCGCTCGAACCAGGCGAGCTTCTCTCGGAAGCGCGTGACCTCGCCCACCACCACGATCGTGGGCGCGGAGAGCCCCGCCTCGCGCGTACGAAGGGCGAGCTCGTGCAACGGAGCGGTGACGACGCGCTGACGCGCGGTGCTGCCACTGGCGATGACGGCCGCCGGCGTGTCGGGATCCCGCCCGCCGGCGATCACGCGCGCCACGATGTCTTCGAGCCAGGCAGTCCCCATGAGGATCACCAGCGTCTCGGCACTGCCCGCCAGCCCCTCCCAGTCCACCCGGCGGTCCACCGGATCCTGGCCCCGGTGTCCCGTCACGATGGCGATGGATGAGGACCAGCGCCGATCGGTGACGGGAATCCCCGCGTACGCGGGAACGGCGATCGCCGAGCTGATGCCCGGCACGACCTCGAAGGGAACGCCGGCCTCTCGCAGCGCACTCGCCTCCTCGCCGCCCCGTCCGAAGACGAAGGGGTCGCCGCCCTTGAGCCGCACCACGTAATGCCCGGCGCGCGCCTTCTCGATCAGAAGCGACGCGATCTCCTCCTGAGGTACGCCGCGCGAGCCGTCGCCCCGCTTCCCGACATCGATCCGCTCCGCGCCCTCTCGCACCAGGTCGAGGATCCCGGGCTCGATCAGCGCATCGTAGAGCACGACGTCCGCGCGCTCGAGCTCCCGTGCGGCGCGCACGGTGAGCAGGTCGGGATCCCCCGGCCCCGCCCCCACGAGAACGACCCGACCTCTCACGGACGCGCCTCGATCAGCCGATTGGCGCCGCGCTGCAGCAGCTCCCTGCCCAGCGTCATGCCCAGCAGCTCGGGAGATCCGAGCTCACCCTCGGCAGATCCCTCCATGCGATCGCGTCCATCGGGAGACATGACCAGAGCGCGCAAGCGCAGGCGAATGCCGTGAATCGAGGCGTGCACGGCGATCGCGCTGCGGCAGTCGCCCTCGATCTCGAAGAGGAACGAGCGCTCCGCGCGCACCTGTCCCGACACATCGGGATCGTCGAGCTCTGACACTACTTGATGTACATCTTCGTCGTCGAGGCGGATCTGCACGGCCAGGGCGCCCTGCCCCCCGGCCGGGACGTAGCGGTCCGGGTCGAGCGGGTCGAGGATGCGGTCCTCCATGCCGAGGCGAATGAGCCCGGCCGAGGCCAGGATGACCCCGTGCAGCTCGAGCTCGGCAATCCTGGCGAGGCGGGTCGGGACGTTGCCGCGAATCTCGACGGGCTCGAGCTCCGGACGCAGAGCCCGCACGAGCGCGATGCGGCGCGCGCTCCCCGTCCCGATGCGCGCCCCCGGCGGCAGCGATGCGAAGCGCTGACCTTCCGCGCCGACGAACACGTCCCTGGGATCCTCTCGCTCGGGGTAGGCGCCGATCGTGAGACCCTGAGCCAGCCGGGTCGGCATGTCCTTCGCGCTGTGCACCGCCAGGTCGATCGTCCCGTCGAGCAGCGCCTGCTCGAACTCCGCGACCCAGAGACTCTTGCCTCCGACGTCCGCCAGCGAACCCGGGATGCGATCGCCCGCCGTCGTGAGCTTCACCAGCTCGACCTCGTGTCCGAGCGCGCGGAGTTTGCGCGCCACGATCTCCGCTTGCGCGAGCGCGAGCTGGCTTCCGCGGGTTCCGAGTCGCAGCTCCCTCACGAATCGTCCTCCTTCAAGCGGAACAGGTGGCGCACCGCCTCCACATAGTATGCGGTGCCATCTTCGGCCTCCGCGCGGAGACGCTGGAGGGGATCGTGCAGAATCTTGGCGACGATGGCCTCGGCCAGTCGGTCGAGGGCGTCCCGCACCTCGGCGGAAGACTCGCCGAGCCGGGAGGCGGTGCGCCGCGCCTCGCGGCGCGCCAGCTCCTCGGCCTGCTCGCGCAGCTGCCGGATCGTCGGGACCAGCGGGAGGGCGGCGTGCCAGCGCTCGAAGTGCGCCCGCTCCTCGGCCACGATCGCGCGCGCCGGCGCGATCGCATCGGCGCGGCTCGCACGGCTGCGTTCCGCCACGGCCTCGAGGTCGTCGATGTCGTAGAGGTACAAGTTCTCGAACTCCTGCGCGGCGGGATCCACGTTACGCGGCAACCCCAGGTCGATCACCAAGAGCGGTTGGCCCTGGCGCCGCTCCATGGCGCTGCGGAGCGGCCCTACCCCGATGATGGGATTCTCCACCTGCACGGATGTCAGCACAACGTCTGCACCGGCCAGCTCCTCAGCGAGGGCCTCGAAGGGGCGCGAGCGCGCCTGTAGACGGGCAGCGAGCATGTCCGCACGCGAGGCCGTGCGGTTGACCACCACGATGTCGCGAGCCCCCGCGTCGCGCAATCCCAAGAGCGCGGACTCGGCCATCTCTCCGGCTCCGACGAGCAGCACGGACTTGCCGTGGAAAGGCTCGAATATCTCGCGTGCGAGCTGGACGCCGACCCGGGCTACCGAGACGGACGCGCCCGCCAGCCCGGTCTCGCTGCGTATGCGCTTGGCGGCGCGGAAGGACCGTTGGAACAGGCGATTGAGGATCGGGCCGCAGCTGCGCG
>JAUXJB010000210.1 GCA_030624945.1 Deltaproteobacteria bacterium
GCTTGCGCAGGTAGTCGAAGGCGTCGGCCTTCATCGTATCGACCGCGCTATCGACCGACGGGTAGGCCGTCATGATGATCACACAGATGTCGGTGTCGATCGCTCGGATCTGGCGGAGCAGCTGGACGCCGTCGAGCTCGGGCATCCGGATGTCGAGCAACACGATCTGATGGCGCCCCTCCTTGATCTCGATCAGGGCGTCCATGGGCTTGACGAGCGTCTGGACTCGGTAGCCTTCGCGAGTCAGAAAGTCCTGGAGGTAATCACACACATCCCGATCATCGTCGACGACGAGAATTCTGAGCTTCGTTCTGTCGGCCATCGGGATCTCCGTCCGACGCGTCTCGCCCCTCCTCCAGCCGACCCTATACACTCCACTGGAGAAACTCAAGACGACCCGACGGGGGACCGCGCACCGGTTTGTGTGCGATTCTGAGCGCGCGGCTACTCGTGCGAAGCCTCGGGGGAGTGCACCCAGAGCGGCGAGAAGTCCTCGCCGCGCAGCGAACTCGCGGTCTTCACGTTCTCGATCTGCAGCCTGCCGACGCTGCCATAGGCATCGAGTATCTCGATCGCAGCTGGGAACCGCACCTTCGACCACTCGCGGTAACCACCGTAGCGCGTTCGCGACCCCTGGGTGTCGACGAGTTCCAGGATCTCGAAGCGATCCTTCTCCACCCAGAGCTGTGCCGTCGCGGTGCGACCGCCGAGCACGAAGCAATCGAACTCGCCACAGCGGGCCAGCTCGCTGGACTCGGGATCGAGTCCGGTGGCGGTCACCAGCTCGGCCAGAAGCTCCGGGTCCGCCAGCGTCAAGAGGCGCAGGTCGGGGATCCACGGTGGAGGCGGGAGCAGCGAACCCACGAGACCGCCGTCGGCCTGGAAGAGCCAGCGCTGACCGCGGTCGCTCTCCAGGCGAAACCCGTACTGCGGATGCAGCTCGAACGTCACGCGCTCCGGCCAGGAGTCGCCGATGCCCTCGAGCTTCGCCTCCACGCGCAGCGGGGGGAGCGCCTCGTGTTGCTTGGCGAGCTGCAAGACGACGCGGTCGACGGGCAGGACGTACGCCAGCAAGAGCAAGCTCGCTGCGGCGAGCGCTAGTCTCACCTTGTGGTACCTGGCCCGCGGGCGGCCGCGCTCCATCCACCTTCGCTCACGCCTGCGACCCGAGTGCTGCGCGACCCGCGAAGCGTGCGTCGGGACCGAGATCCTCCTCGATCCGCAGGAGCTGGTTGTACTTGGCGACCCGCTCCGAGCGACACAGCGAGCCGGTCTTGATCTGGCCGGCGGCGCGCCCGGCTGCGAGATCGGAGATCGTCGTGTCCTCGGTCTCGCCCGAGCGATGCGAGATGACGGTCGTGTAGTCCGCCTCGGCCGCGCAGCGCATAGCGTCTAGCGTCTCGGTCAGCGTCCCGATCTGGTTCATCTTTATGAGGACGGAGTTGGCGATGCCCTCCGCGATCCCCCGCCCGAGGATGGCGGGATTGGTCACGAAGATGTCATCCCCGACCAGCTGCACCCGGTCTCCGAGCGCCAGGGTCAGGCGCTTCCAGCCCGACCAGTCGCCCTCGGAGAGACCGTCCTCGATGCTCACGATCGGGTAGCGCCGTACCCAATCCTCGAAGAGCCCGATCAGCTCGTCCGAGGAGTAGGCGACCCCCTCGCCCGACGCCACGTACCGACCATCGCGGTAGAACTCGCTCGCCGCAACGTCGAGGGCGAGCTGAAAATCCTCGCCCGGCCGATAGCCCGCGCGCTCGACGGCCCGGAGAACCATCTCGACCGCCTCCTCGTTGGAGTCGAGATCGGGCGCGAAGCCGCCCTCGTCGCCGACTCCGGTGGCGTAGTTCGCCTCCGCGAGCACGTCGCGCAGCGCGTGAAACACCTCGGCCCCGTAGCGTAGCGCCTCTGCGAAGCTCGACGCCCCCGTGGGCAGGATCATGAACTCCTGAAAGTCCACCTTGTTGCCGGCGTGCACGCCGCCGTTCAGGACGTTCATCATCGGCAGCGGAAGCAACGGCTCGCGACCCTCGGCAAGCCAGCGGTAGAGCGGCGTATGCGCAGCCGCCGCGGCGGCGTGTGCCGCCGCCATCGAGAGACCGAGCAGCGCATTGGCACCGAGGCGCGATTTCGAATCGCTGCCATCCAGTTCGATCATCGCCCGGTCGAGGGCAGCCTGCTCCACCAGACCGCCGAGCTCCGCGCCCTTCACCGCAGCGGCCAGCTCGCCCGTCACATTCGCCACCGCGCGCGCCACGCCTTTGCCACCGTAGCGCGAGCCGCCGTCGCGCAGCTCCAACGCCTCGCGACTGCCGGTAGACGCACCCGAGGGCACGGCCGCTCGTCCCAATTCCCCCGTGTCGAGCAGGACATCCACCTCGACCGTGGGATTGCCGCGCGAATCCAGGATCTCCCGCGCTCTGACCTCGGCAATTCGGCTCACGGTGGCGCGGAAGGTACCGCGCGGAGCGGCGTGATCGCCAGCCGGCCTTGCCCGTCACGCTCGACCTCTGCCTCCACACCGTACACCTCGGCGATGACCGCAGGTGTGAGCACCTCGGCGGGCTGGCCCCGCGCGACCACCCGGCCCTGGTCCAGCAAGATCAGCTCATCGGCGTAGCGAGCGGCGAAGACCAGATCGTGAGTCACCAGCGCCGCGCCGCGTGAGGCATCCTCTCTGACCCAGCGGCGCAACCACTCGAAGGTCTGCATCCGGTGACCGAGATCCATGTGGGCCGTCGGCTCGTCGAGCAGGAGCGTGTTCGTCTCCTGTGCGATCGCGCGCGCGAGCAACACCCGCTGCTTCTCGCCCCCCGAGAGTGTGGGGAAGGCTCGGTCCGCCAGGTGTTCGAGACCGAGCTGTGCCAGCGAGGCCGCCACCAGCTCACGATCGCGCGCGCTCTCGCGACCGAGCGGTCCGAGGTGGGGGGCGCGCCCCATGGCGACGAGCTCGCGCGCTCGGTAGGGGAAGGGCACGGCCGTCTCCTGGGGCACCACTGCCAGCGCACGGGCCACTGCCCGCCGGGGCAGTGCAGCAATGTCCCGGCCCGCGAGCTCTACGGAACCGGCGACGGGCTTGAGCACACCGGCTAGGATCCGCACAAGCGTGGTCTTCCCAGAGCCGTTGGGCCCCACCAGGACGCTGAGGCGGCCCCCCAAGAGCTCCAGAGAAACTCCGTCCAGGACCCGGTTCGGGCCAAATGCATGAGCGACGTCGGTCGCGCAGAGCAGTGGCGCGCTCACCGCGACAGGCCCCTCAGCTCACGCCTGAGCAACAGCAGGAAGAGGGGTCCTCCCACGAGCGAGGTCAGCGCTCCAACCGGTAGCTCTGTCGGGGCCAGGATCGTGCGCGCCAGGGTATCGGCCAGCATCAGGAAGGCGGCGCCGAACAGCGCCGACGCCGGCACGAGCACCCGGTGGTCCGAGCCGATCGAGAGTCGCAGCA
>JAUXJB010000214.1 GCA_030624945.1 Deltaproteobacteria bacterium
ATCGAGGATGGGGACGAGGTCCGGGTGGGCATAGGTCACGGCTTCACGTCCCGCGCGGCGCTTGAGGTAGGGACGCACCATGTCGCCCGTGATCGGTCCCGGTCGGATGATGGCGACCTCGACGACGAGGTCGTAGAAACAGGTAGGCTGCATGCGCGGAAGCGTCGCCATCTGTGCGCGGCTCTCCACCTGAAAGACACCCACCGTGTCGGCCTTCTGCAGCATGGCATAGGTCTTCGGGTCGTCGGGAGGGATGCGCGCGAGGTCGACATCGGCACCGTCGTGAACGCGGACCAGCGGGATCACGTCTTCGAGCACCGCCATCATGCCGAGGCCGAGCAGATCGATCTTGATGATGCCCAGGTCCGCGCAGTCGTCCTTGTCCCATTGCACCACCATGCGTCCCGGCATGCGCGCGGGCTCGAGGGGGACGACCTCGTCCAGGCGTCCCTTGGCGATCACCATGCCACCCGAGTGCTGGCCGAGGTGACGGGGCAGGTGCTGGATCTCCGCCACCAGGCGCACGAGCTGTCGGATGCGCGGTGCGTTCGGATTCACGCCCGCGTTCGCGAGCTGTTCCTCGAGCACGTCGTGGTGATCGATGTACTCGTGGCGCGAGATCAGCACCGCCAGACGGTCGATCTGCGCGGGTGCGAGGCCGAGGACCTTGCCCATCTCGCGGACGGCGCTCTTCGGCCTGTAGCTGATCACGTTGGCGGTCATGCCGGCGCCATGGGGTCCGTAGCGTTCGTAGGTGTATTGCAGGATCTCTTCGCGCCGATCCCCCGAGGGCAGGTCGATGTCGATGTCGGGCCACTCGCCGCGCTCTTCGGAGAGAAAGCGCTCGAAAAGCAGCTCGTAGCGCACGGGATCGACGGCCGTGATGCCTAGCGCGTAGCACACGAGACTGTTGGCCGCGGATCCGCGCCCCTGACACAGGATGCCGCGTGCCCGGCACTCGCGCACGATGTCCCAGACGATCAGGAAGTAGCCCTCCAGCCCGAGCCGTCCGATGATCTCGAGCTCGTGGTCCATCTGCTTTCGCACTGCCGGGGGAGTTGTTCCCCCGTAGCGCTTCCGCACCCCCTGTTCGGAGAGCTGACGTAGTACACCAGGAAGTGTTTCCCCTGCAGCCAGGGGAAAATCGGGAAAGCAATAGCCGAGGTCGTCGAGTGCGAACTCACAGCGCTCGGCAATGCGCAGCGAGTTGGCGAGCGCTTCGGGAAGGTCGCGGAAGCGGCGTGCGAGATCGCGCGCGGGCAATAGGTAGCGCTCGGCGTTGGGGAGTAGCAGACGCCCGGCACGGTCGAGCTCGGTCTTGTGTTTGAGACAGGTGAGCGCGTCGAGCAAGCGCTTTCCCCCGGGGAGTGCGTGGCGCACGTCTCCGGTGGCGAGGGGGGCGATACCCGTTGCGAGCAGGGCTCGGTTCTGTCGTTCCTGATCGGGGTCGCGGTGGCGTTGGATCTCCCCGAAGGCGTCCGCGCCGAACACCTCTTGCGCCGTTCGAACGAGCCCCGGCTCGCGCACGATCGCAATCAATCCCTGCCGGTGTTCGCGCAGATCGTCCCAGCTGACGCGGCTGTGGGGCTTTTCGTAGGCGGCGTGCCCCTTCGTGAGCAGTCGGGAGAGGTTGCGATAGCCCTGTCGATCCTTCACCAATAGAGTCACTCTTCCGCCTGTGGGGGGCGGGTCGCTCTTGCGGGTTCGCGGGCCGGAGCCTTGCAGCGTTGCGCGAGCCCCGACGATCGCGCGGACCCCGTGTTTCCGTGCCGCAGCGTGAAAGCGCGGGATCCCGTAGAGACCATCGACGTCGCTGAGCGCGAGCGTTCCGTGCCCTAGCTGCGCTGCTCGCTCCACCAGATCCTCGGGAAGTGAGCTTCCTTCGAGAAAGCTGAACGCGCTGCACACGCCGAGCTCGATGTAATCAGTCGTAGATGCCATCGATGTACCAGCTGTCGTCTTCCATGTTTCGGTAAAGGCGGTAGACCCCCCCGTCCGATAGCTCGACGTCGTAGTAGTCGCGGGCGAAGCGACTCTCCCCCCACCACTCTCCGAAGAGTCGCCATGGGCCAGCGCACTGGAGTACTGCCCCCTCGCCCGGTGCGGAGGGTTCGATCGGGGTGACGTGTTCGGGTCGCTCTGCGTTGCGCACTCGGACCGCTCGCGGGGGACGCAGGACGCGGAGCGCCATGACCCCTGCGGGAGCCGGCGCGTGGGTCTCCCTCCCGTGGGTCGCTGACGGCCACCCGCCTTCGCTCCGGTCTTCGACCGTCGCTGCGCGCGTCGCCTTTGGCGACACTTGCGAGTACGTTCTTTCGAGCACGAAGCTCTCCACGCGCGCTGCGTCGAGCTGGTGGGTGTCGTGCACGCCGGGGGCGCCGATCTGTCCCTGGCCGCACAGGGCCTCGAGGCGGGCCACGGTCAGGGCGAGCTCGGCCGGAGCGGGAAGCGGGGGCAGAAAGAAGTCGAGCTGGACCGCCTGCAGATCCCCCGGAGTTGCGATCGCGCGCACGCGTTCCACGGGCTCGGGTGGGGGATCCCGTTCGAGTGTAAGCCGCACGAGCGAGACCAGCACCGGAACTTCGAGCGTCGGTGCGGCCATCTCCACGTCGCGCGCATAGCTCTCCCCGTTCTCGAGGACGAGCTCGATCCGCAGCTTGCGTGCCGCCAGACCGCGCAGCCGCAGTCGGCGCGTCAGGCGGTCCAGCACCCCGCGCAGCAGGAATGCCAGAGCTTCGAGGTTGTCCATGCCGTACTCGGACTCGGCGCCCTCCTCGAAACGCAGTTTGGCCGGGGTGGGGCGAAAGGGAGCGAGATCCTCTCCGCACGCGCGCCGCGCGAGCCGTACACTCTCCTCGCCGAGCCGCGCCCTGAGCTGCCCTCGGGGAAGCCGCGCGAGCTCCCCGAGTGTGCGCACACCCCATCGCCAGAGCCGGTCGACCTCTTGCTCCGGAGGGTCGAGCAGGTCGAGCGGTAGCGGGTTCAAGAAGGCGGCGACCTGTTCGCGCTTTACGATCCCCCCCCCTCCGTGATGCCGCGCCGCCAGCTCGGCCACCGTTCGCGTAGGGCCGATGCCGAGTCGCGTCTGCTCGAGTCCCACGTCGGCAAGCCGTGCCTCGAGAGCCGTCAGCAGTCCGCGCTCGGTCGGGAATAGCGCTTCGGTTCCGTCGAGATCGAGGAACGCAACCCCGGCGCGGGCCTCCTCCACCCGCGGGGTGACCGAGCTCGCCACGTCGAGCAGCGCCTCCCGCGCGGAGCGGATGCCTTCCAGTGAGAGCGTTCGCACGCGCAGGTCCGGCTCGACGGTCCTAGCCTGGGTCACGGTCATTCCCCGCATCCAGCCCGCGACGATGGACGGGCTCTGGGTTCGAGCCCGGGGCTCGGGCTCGATGATCGCCAGCGG
>JAUXJB010000255.1 GCA_030624945.1 Deltaproteobacteria bacterium
CAACGCTACAAGAGCTGGCGCAGGACGTAGGGCAGGATGCCGCCGTTCCGGTAGTAGTCGAGCTCCACCGGAGTGTCGATGCGCACGCGCGCGCCGAACTCGCGCACCTCTCCCGAATCGGAGCGGGCCTTCACGCGGAGCTCCTGGCGGGGCCGGATCGCGGCGAGACCCTCGATGTCGAAGATCTCCCGACCCGAGAGACCGAGCTCGCGGACGCCCTCTCCCTCGAGGAACTGGAGCGGCAGTACGCCCATCCCGATCAGGTTGCTGCGGTGAATCCGCTCGAAGCTCTTGACGATCACGGCCCGCACTCCGAGCAGCGCCGACCCCTTGGCCGCCCAGTCCCGGGAGGATCCCGTGCCGTACTCGAGACCGCCGAGCACGACCAGAGGAACGCCCTCCTCGGCGTACCGCTGTGCGGCCTCGTAGATCGACGTGACCTCGTCGCCCGGCAGGTGCACCGTGTAGCCGCCCTCGGTACCGGGGGCGAGCTCGTTGCGGAGCCGGATGTTCGCGAAGGTCCCCCGCACCATCACCTCGTGGTTGCCGCGCCGAGCGCCGAAGGAGTTGAGGTCCTTCTGCTCCACGCCGCGCTCGCTCAGGTACCGGCCCGCGGGACCATCCGGCGGGATCTGGGAGGCCGGCGAGATGTGATCGGTGGTGACGGAGTCGCCGAGCAGCGCCAGCACGCGGGCGCCGCGGATATCCCGGAGAGGGGGTGGCTCCCGGGTTATCCCCTCGAAGAAGGTGGGATGTCTGATGTAGGTGGAGTCTTCGGACCAGGCGTAGCGGGCCCCGGTCGGTACCGCGACCGCCCTCCAGGTCTCGTCGCCCTCGAACACGTTGGCGTAGCGCTCCCGGAACATGTCACGCTTGACCGAGTCCGCCACGGCACTGGCGACCTCTTCGCCGCTCGGCCAGATGTCCCGCAGCATGACCGGCTCGCCCGAGGTGTCCGTACCGATCGGCTCGCTGGCAAAGTCTATGTCCATGCGGCCGGCCAGGGCGTAGGCCACGACCAGCGGCGGCGAGGCCAGATAATTCGCGCGCGTGCGGGAGTTCACGCGCCCCTCGAAGTTCCGGTTGCCCGACAGCACCGACACGACCACGAGGTCCGCTTCATCGACGGCGTCCGCGACGGGAACGGGCAGGGGACCGCTGTTCCCGATGCAGGTCGTGCAGCCGTAGCCGACGACGTTGAAGCGCAGCTTCTCCAGATAGGGAAGCAGTCCCGCCTCGGTCAGATAATCGCTCACGACCCGGGACCCCGGCGCCAGGCTGCTCTTCACCCACGGCTGGACGTCGAGTCCCCGCTCGACGGCGTTCCTGGCCAGGAGCCCTGCCGCCAGGAGAACCGAGGGGTTCGAGGTGTTGGTACAGCTCGTGATCGCCGCGATCACGACCCGCCCGTGCGCGAGCTCGTACTCCCGGTCGCCGTCGCGAACGCGCACCACCCGAGCGAGCTCTTCGGCGCTGGCCTCTGCGTCGGGCGAGATCAATCCCGGCAGCTGACGCTCCCAGTCCGATCGAGCATCGCTCAGCGGCACCCGGTCCTGCGGCCGCTTCGGGCCGGCGAGGCTCGGGACCAGCGTCGCCAGGTCGAGCTCGAGGCGCGAGCTGTACTCGGGATCGGGGTCTTCCGGTCCCGCAAACAGTCCCTGCTCGCGTGCGTAGGCCTCGACCAGCTCGATCTGCTCCTCTTCGCGGCCCGTGAGATACAGATAGTCGAGCGTCTTCTCATCGATCGGGAAGAAGCCGATCGTGGCGCCGTACTCCGGAGCCATGTTCGCGACCGTCGCCCGGTCGGGCAGGGACAGCGAGTTCATGCCCGGCCCGAAGAACTCGACGAACTTGCCGACGACGCCGTGTGCTCGCAGCATCTGGACGACGGTGAGCACCAGGTCCGTCGCTGTGGCGCCCTCCGGCAGGCGCCCGTCGAGCTTGAAGCCGACCACATCGGGGACGAGCATCGAGACCGGCTGACCCAGCAGACACGCCTCGGCCTCGATTCCCCCGACGCCCCAGCCCACGACCCCCAGGGCATTCACCATCGTCGTATGGGAGTCCATTCCCACGAGCGTGTCGGGAAACGCGAGCCACGCATCGCCCTCGCGTTCGGCAAACACCACCTGTGCCAGGTACTCGATGTTCACCTGGTGCACGATACCGGTCGCGGGCGGTACCACGCGCAGACCCTCGAAGGACGCCTGGCCCCAGCGCAGGAACTCGAAGCGCTCCCGGTTGCGCTCGAACTCGATCTCGGCGTTCCGCGCCAGGGACTCCTTCGTGCCGAAGTAGTCGACCTGAACCGAGTGGTCGATGACCAGGTCCGCAGGCCGCAGCGGATTGATCCGGGACGGATCCCCGCCGAGCTCCGCCATCGCATCGCGCAGCGCGGCGAGATCGACGAGCGCGGGGACGCCCGTGAGGTCCTGCAGGACCACGCGCGCGGGGCGGAACGCGATCTCGCCCCGATTGGGGTCGACCCCCTGCCAGCCGGCCAGCGCGGCGATGTCGTCGCGCGTGACGCTGCTGCCGTCCTCGCTGCGCAGGAGATTCTCGAGGAGCACGCGGATCGAACGGGGCAGACGGGCCGGATCTCCCAGCCCGGCCTCGGCCAGCGCGGCGAGCCGGTGGATCCGGTACGAGCGAGCCCCGACGACGAGGGTCCCAGAGCTCCAGCTCGCTGCGCGCTCC
>JAUXJB010000286.1 GCA_030624945.1 Deltaproteobacteria bacterium
CGGAGGAGCCGGTGCGCGAGGGGATCGTGGCGCTCCTCGAGCCCTTCGTGGACACCATCATCGTGTGCACCATGACGGGGCTGGTGATCGTGGTGACCGGTGCCTACGCGCACCCCGAGGCGGGCAGCGGCATCCAGATGACGTCCTTCGCCTTTGCGACGGTGTTCCCCTGGTTCCCGGTCGTCCTGTCCATCACGGCGGTCCTGTTCGCCTTCAGCACGATGATTTCGTGGAGCTACTACGGGGAGCAGTGCTGGGCACAGCTCTTCGGGCTGCGCTCGATCATGGCCTACAAGCTGATCTTCCTGGTCTGCGTCTGGCTCGGGGCGATCTTCCAGGCACAGGCGGTGCTCGACTTCGGAGACCTGATGATCCTGGGCATGGCCTTCCCCAACATCACCGGGGTGGTCATGCTGTCGGGAAAGATCAAGCTCGAGCTGGATGGGTACCTGCAACGGCTCCGGAGCGGACAGTTCGCTCGAGGAACGGCCTTGCCGGCGGTGGCTACGGACTAGCGTCCTGTTCCGGGAGTGCGCTCGCACTCCCGGGACAGGACACTAGATCAGGCGCTGGGCTGCACCCTGGGCGGGAGCTGTGCCTGTGGGAGCGCGACCGCCTCGCGCCCGGGGAGGTCGTGGTACGGGATCCGCCACTGCTTGCCGATTCGGACCGCTCCGAGCTGACCCGACTCGATCAGGCGATAGACGGTGCGCGCCGAGATGCGCAGGTAGTTGGCAGCCTCGCGAACGGTGACCAGATTCTCCCTCATTGGGTCTCATCTCCATGGCAGGGCAGTTGGATTCCCTCGCGGGTTCTTCTCGATCCGCACGGGGCTTTGCGCGTTGTGCGCGGCTCAATCCCCGCCAGCCGCGCCGCACGAGGACTTCTACGGCAGCGATCGCGTGCGCTTGATGGATCCGTTGGTATATTTGTTTCTGATGAAAAAGCATCAGGCCGGGGACCGGGGACAGGTGCTGGTCTACGAGCCCGACGGGCTCGTGGGCGAGCGCGTTCGCCAGATGGCGAGGGCCGAGGGGTTTGGCAGCTGCGCGGTCGACACCATGGAGCTCTTCAAGCAGCTGCATGCGCGGCTGTCGTTCGCGCTCTTCGTGGTGGGTGTGCGCAGCACGGACGAGCTCGAAGAGCTGGACCTGAGCCGCAAAGTGCAACCGTTGGTGCTCCTCGCGCCGCTGTACGAGAATGGCGGGGCAACGCATTATCGCGTCGCCTTTCCCGAGGCGAAGCTGGTCGACAGGGGACTGCGCGATCCCGACGCCCTGCGGCGCGTGCTCGACGTGGCCGGTCCCCGCGAGTCGGCGCCACCGCAGCGGGATACGGTGCGACGTGCGTTCGGACCGTTTGGGCTCTCGGAACGACAGCTCGAGGTCTTGAGTCGCGCGCTGCTCGGCGAGACGAGCGCAGAGGTCGCGCGCAAGCTCTTCATCAGCGAGCTCACCGTCCGGAACCACCTGCATGCGATCTACCAACGGGTCGGCGTCAGCGGTCGCCGCGAGCTCCTCGGCCGTTTCGTGCAAGCCCTGATCGAGTAGGGCGAGCCCGCCAACCTGGTGAGATTTGCCGGCTAGAAGAGCTTGAGGTACTCGACGAGCTGTTCCCGCTCGCGCGCGGAAAGCACGATCTCGCCCGCGCTCAACATGGCCTGAACCGCCTCCGCGATGCTGTCCCAGCGCCCGTCGTGACCGTACGGCGGCGTGGAGGAGAGCCCGCGCAGGGTCGGGACGTCGATCTCCGTCCCCGTTCCCATGTCGTTGCGCTGGGGCCGCGCGTAGATCGGGGCGGGATGACACTCGTCGCATGCCGCCCGCAGAAACACGGCGGCTCCCCGGCGGCCCGCCAGCGTCACGGGCTCGATCGGAGTTCCGTCCGGCTCGAGGCGGCCCCGGTCGAAGGGCTCGAACGCCTGGACGTAGGCCAGGAGCGCCTCGAGATCGTGAGTCGCCAGCTCGGCGCCGCGCATCTCGATGGCGAGCATGCGCTCGATTGCGGA
>JAUXJB010000016.1 GCA_030624945.1 Deltaproteobacteria bacterium
CGATCTCGACCTCCGGAGTGGAGCGCAAACGCAGGGCCTCGGTCAGATCCTTCCAGCGCCAGATCTCGGAGCCCGAAACGCTCGTGATCCGGTCCCCGGGCAAGAGGCCCGCAAGCTCCGCCGGGGTGCCGGGGCGGACGGCTCCCACGCTCGAGGTCAGGGTCGGGATGCCCGCCATGAGCAGGGCGGCGACCATGAACACGGGCAGAACCACGTTCATCGCGGGTCCTGCCAGGGCGATCGCTATGCGCTGCCACGGGGGCTTGTAGTTGAAGGCGCGAGCCCGATCCGACTCTGGCAGCTCCTCGCCCGGGACCTCGCCCAGCATCTTCACGTATCCACCGAGCGGCAGGGCGGCGATCACGTACTCGGTCTCTCCAACGCGTCGCCGCAGCAGCGCCGGCCCGAAACCGAGCGAGAAGCGCTCGACCCGCACGTCGAAGAGCTTTGCCACCACGAAATGACCGAGCTCGTGCACGAACACCAGCACACCCAGCAGGATCACGATGGGCAGGATCGCGTCGCCCAAGCTCATACCGAGGGCTCCCCGACGATCCGGCCGGCGCGTTCGCGGGCTCGGCGATCGGCCTCTCGGATCTCGTCCAGCATCAGGCCCGGGAGCACGGTGTGCTCCTCCAGTACCGTTTCGGATGTGGCGGCGATCGCCGTGAACGGAATGCGGCCCGCCAGGAACGCAGCGACCGCGACCTCGTTGGCCGCGTTGAGCACGGCCGGCGCCGTGCCTCCCGTGCGCAGCGCCTCGCGGGCCAGGCCGAGCGCCGGAAAGCGCTCCAGATCCGGTGCCTCGAAGCGGAGCTGACCGATCCCCACGAGGTCGAGCGCCGGCAGGTCGGGCAACGGGAGGCGCTCCGGCATGCCCAGAGTGTAGGCGATGGGGATTCGCATGTCGGGAATTCCCATTTGCGCCAGCCAGCTTCCGTCCCGGTATTCGACGAACGAGTGAATGATGCTCTCGGGGTGTATGACGACGTCGATGTCATCGGGATCCAGATCGAAGAGCCAGCGCGCCTCGATGATCTCGAAGCCCTTGTTCAACAGGGTCGCCGAGTCCACGCTGATCTTGGAGCCCATCTCCCAGGTCGGGTGGGCGAGCGCCTGCTCGGGCGTGGCGGCCTCCATCTGCTGGAGCGTGGCCTCGCGGAAGGGTCCCCCCGAAGCGGTCAACACGACCCGTCGCAGGGCCTCGCGCGGGTGCCCGGCGAGACACTGCTGGATCGCCACGTGTTCGGAATCGAGTGGCACGATGCCCGCACCCGCGCGCTTGGCTTCCTGGAGCACGAGCTGCCCGGCGGTCACGAGAACCTCCTTGTTCGCGAGCGCCACCTGGGAGCCGCTACGAAGCGCAGCGAGGACAGGCTCCAGACCGAGGCGACCCACCAGCGCCCCGATCACGAGGTCACTCGGCTCGGAGGCCACCTCGATCAGGCCCTCCGAGCCGTGGACGACGCGGATGGAGGGGTCCGCCAGGGCCTCGCGCAGGCGCGCCGCATCCTCGCGCGAGTGGACAGAGACCAGGCGCGGGCGAAACTGCTTGGCCTGCTCCAGCAAGAGCTCCACGTTGCTACCGGCGGCCAGCGCCGAGACCTCGAGTCGATCCCGGAACCGCCCGATGACCTCCAGGGTCTGTGTCCCGATCGATCCGGTCGAACCGAGGATGCAGACGGCCTTCACGAGCCCTTCCGAACTTGCGCGCCCGTCCGTCCGAAGCGCCGCTCGCGCTGCTGGTAGGCGTGTATGGCATCGACCAGATCTCGCTTCGTAAAGTCGGGCCAGAGTGCGTCGGTGATCCAGAGCTCCGTATAGGCGAGCTGCCAGAGCATGAAGTTCGAGATCCGGTGCTCCACCCCGGTCCGAATCAGCAGGTCCGGATCCGGCAGATCGGGGGCATAGAGATGCTCGCGGATATCCTTCTCCTCGATCGCTTCGGGATCGAGCCGACCGCTCTCGACCTCCCTGGCGATGCCGCGCATCGCGTCGACGAGCTCGCTGCGACCGCTATAGGAGAGTGCGAAGATCAGGAGCATCTCGTCGTTACCGGCGGTGCGCTTCTCGAGGCCCCGGATTGCGCGCTGGAGCTTTGGGCTCAGCATGTCCAGTCGACCGATGGTTTGCACCCGGACCCCGTTCTTTTCCAGCTCGTCCGTCTCGTGTCGTATGTAGCGGCTGAGCAGGCCCATGATCGCGTCGATCTCGTCCTGGGGGCGATCCCAGTTCTCCATCGAGAAGGCGTAGATCGTCAGCTGCTTGATGCCCAGCTCGTGCGCGGCCCGGACGATTTCGCGCACGACCTCGGTCCCGCGGCTGTGTCCCTCGTTGCGCGCGAGACCTCGGCTCTCCGCCCAGCGGCCGTTGCCATCCGGGATGATCGCCACGTGGCGCGGAATGCTAGCGGGTTCGAGCCTGCCCATCGCCTCTCAGATCCTGAGGATCTCCTCCTCCTTGGACGTGGCCGCCTCGTCAATCTTCGACGTGTACTCGTCGGTGAGATCCTGGATTTTCTTCTGGCCGCTGCGCGACTCGTCCTTGGTCAGATCCCCGTCCTTCTCGAGATCCTTCAGCATCGAGACCCCGTCGCGCCGCGCGCCGCGGACTCCGATCTTGTGATCCTCCGCCATCTTCTTGACCTGCTTCACCAGCTCGCGCCTTCGCTCTTCCGTGAGCTCCGGGATGGGGATGCGGAGAAGCTTGCCGTCGTTCACCGGGGTGAGTCCCAGGTCGCTCTTCAGTATTGCCTTCTCGATCTCCGGAATCACGCCCTGGTCGAAGGGCTGCACGGTCAGCAGACGCGCCTCGGGGGCGTTGATCGTCGCGAGCTTCTGCAGCGGCGTGGGAGCGTCGTAGTAGTTGACCGTCACGCCCTCCAGCAGCACCGGGTTCGCCCGTCCCGTGCGGATTCTCGTCAGCTCGTGCAGGAGGCTGTGCAACGACTTCTCCATCGCCGCCTTGCCTTCGTCCAGGACCAGCCCAAGATCCTCCTCGGCCATGCCGCTTCCTCCTCGTCAGGCTCCTACGGTGGTCCCGATCGACTCACCCTGAACCACCCTAAGGATATTCCCTGGGGTCTCCATATTGAAGATCACGATGGGCAGCTTGTTGTCCTGGCAGAGGGAGATGGCAGTACCGTCCATAACTCCCAGATTCCGGTGCAAAAACTCGCGGTAGGTCACCTGGTCGTACTTCTTGGCGCTCGGAAACTTCTCGGGATCGGAGTCGTAGACTCCATCGACACGGGTTCCCTTGAGCAGCACCTCGGCTCCGACCTCCATCGCTCGGAGAGCGGCACCTGTATCGGTGGTAAAGAACGGGTTTCCGGTACCGGCCGCGAAGATGACGATCCGGCCCTTCTCCAGATGGCGCACGGCGCGCCGACGAATGTGGGGCTCGGCAACCTCCTTGATCTCCAGCGCGGAGAGCACGCGCGTCGTGGCTCCACACTTCTCGAGCGCGTCCTGGAGCGCGAGGGCGTTCATCACGCTCGCGAGCATCCCCATGTAGTCGGCCGCCGCGCGGTCGAGGCCCTCGGATGCGGCCGCGATGCCGCGAATGATGTTCCCACCACCACACACGACCCCGAGCTCCACCCCGGCTTCGGAAACCTCGAAGAGCCGATCGGCCGTCTGGCGGATGTGGGTCGTGTCGATCCCGAACCCCTCCTCTCCGGCCATGCTCTGCCCGGAGATCTTGAGGAGGACGCGCTTGTAGACGGGCTTCATCCTTCGATCTCTTCTCCCAGTTGCAGGCGCCGGAAGCCCGTGACGCGGGCGCCGGCATGCTCGGCGGCGGCGCCCACGGTGCTGTCCGGGTCCATCACGAGCTGCTGCTCGAGCAGGACGACCTCCTTGAAGAACCTGCTCATTCGACCCTCGACCATCTTTGCGACGATCTGCGCGGGCTTGCCCTCCTGCTCGGCCTGTCGGGTGAGCACTCCTCGCTCGCTCTCTACGACATCCGGCGGCAGGTCGTCGCGCGAGAGGCTGGACGGACCTGCCGCCGCGACGTGCATGCAGACGTTGTGGGCGAGCGTCTTGACCGCGTCCGCCGAGAGATCGTCCGCTTCCACTCGCACCAGCGTTCCGATCTTCCCCCCCGCGTGCACGTAGCTCCACACCGCCGCGTTCTCGGGCGCCTCGATCCGGTCCATGCGTCGGAGCTGAATGTTCTCTCCCATCTTCGCCATCGCGTCCGTCAGCTCCGCCTCCACCGCGCTGTGCAGCTCGTCGATGCTCGCGGGAGCCTGGTCCCGGGCGACCTCCGCGCAGTGCTGACACAGCTTGCCGTACTCGTCCGTCTTGGCCACGAAGTCGGTCTCGCAGTTCAGCTCGACGAGGGCGGCGACTCTGGAATCGGGTGAGACGCTGGCGGCGATCCTTCCCTCGCTCGTGGCTCGCCCGACGCGCTTGCTGGCCTTCACGATCCCGCGTTCGCGCAACAGCTGCCCTGCCCGATCGCTATCTCCCTCCGTCTCGACCAAGGCCCGCTTGCACTCCATCATGCCCGCGCCGGTCTTGTCGCGCAGGGCCTTTACCTGGGCCGCTCCGATATTGGCCAAGCCTCCCTCCTCTTGCTCTGCGATCGCTAGGCGCCGGGTCCCTCGGGTTCGCTCTTCACTTCTGGAGCCGGTTTCTCCTCCACGACAGCCGCGGACTCGGGTTCGCTCTTCACTTCCGGAGCCGGTTTCTCCTCCACGACAGCCGCGGACTCGGGGACGCTCTGCGGCGCTTCAGCCGTATCCTCCGCGAGCTCCTTCCTGCGTTCCTCCGCCATGCGCTCCATCCGCGCGGGCCTGCGAGCAGGTTGCGTGATCTCGACGACGCGCTTGCCGTGCTTCGGCGGCTCGGCCCCCTTGACCGCTTCCGGCTTGCCCTTGTCCTCCTCGAGAATGCGCTGGTTGAACAGCTCTGCACCCTCCAGGCAAGCCTGGGAGAGCTTCTCGCAGTACAGGCGGATCGCCCGTAACGCGTCGTCGTTGCCCGGGACCGTGAAGTCGATGCCGTCCGGATCACAGTTCGAGTCGACGACCGCGAGGATCGGAATCTGCAGCCGCTGCGCCTCCTTCACCGCGATGAACTCGCGCTTGATGTCGATGACGAAGACGGCGTCCGGCAACCGCTCCATCTCCACCATGCCCTCGAAGGCCTTGTGCAGCTTCAAGTGCTCGCGCGTGACCCGGGAGCGCTCCTTCTTGCTGAGACCCTCCCCTTTCTCCTCGTCCGAGAGCATCTCCGTCAATTCCTTGTAGCGGAGGATGCCCTTTTGAATCGTCTTGAAGTTCGTCAGCATCCCGCCGAGCCAGCGTCTGTGCACGTAGGGCATGCCGCAACGCCGTGCCTCCTCCGCGATGATGTCCTGTGCTTGGCGCTTGGTGCCAACGAAGAGGAGCGAGCCACCGTCGGCGACCAGCTCCTTCGCAAACGCGCAGGCCTCGCGAAAGCGCGGCAAGGTGTGCTGGAGGTCTATGATGTGAACGCCGTTGCGTTCCCCGTAGAGGAACGGCTTCATGTGTGGATGCCAACGGCGGGTCTGGTGACCGAAGTGAATGCCCGCCTCGAGCAGCTCTCTCATCGAGATTTCCGAGCTGCGCGGGGCCTCGGGCTCCGGCGTGGGATCGGGCGCAGACATCGAGTGTCCTTTTCTTGGCTTTGGCCGCCGCGAGCGCGACGCTGGATTTTGGCCTCCGCCCCTCGCAACGCGCAGCCCAGCCGACGCGTTCCGCCGCTCGACCGCCTGGGGCAACCCGGAGCGGACGGGACGTGTGAAGTGGTCCGGGGTATAGCAGAGCCCCCCTCGGCAAGCAAGCCTAAGCGCCCGGATTCAAAGTCGATTCCGGCGCCGATTCGGTCCACAGCCCGCGCCGCCTAGCCGTCCCCGATCCCGTCGAGGTGCTGGCGCGCGTTGAAGGAATCGAGGGCCCAGATGTGCCCGCTGGCGACGGGAATGGTGTGCACGCGACTGATCCCGGCCCAGCCGCTCGAGAAGCGCAGCGACGCCCACGGCACGGGGTCGATACCCAGCAGGTGGGACAGGATGACCGCGTTGGTTCCCTCGTGCGCCACGATCAGGACGCGCTCCGCGACGTGCGGCACGCGCCAGATCCGGTGGCCGGAGCTCTGGTGGACCTGCATCCCGTGCGACGCGGTCAGCAGGTCTTCGACGCCGCTGCTGACCCGCTCGTAGAAGTGCCGGAACGACTCGCCACCCGGCATGCCGTTCCAGTGAAGCTCCAGGTCGCGGGCGCGTGCCAACCCGAAGAATTCCTCGACCTCCTCGACGGTCTTGCCCTCCATCTTGGGGAGGTGGAGCTCTTCGAGCCACGTGACCTGACGCGGCTCCATGCCGAGCGTTTCTGCGATCGGCTCCGCCGTCTCGACCACCCGCCGCAGGGGGCTCGTGTAGAAGTGGTCGAATTGCTCCTTGGCGAGCACCTCCGCCGCGCGCCGCGCCTGCTCCCGGCCGAGCGGCGTCAGCGCGGGATGGTCGACGGCCCGGCCATCGGGCTCCCAGTCAGGCTGAGCGTGGCGTACCAGTACGACCTCGGTCACCTCGACCACTCCGACGGGGTCATCCCGGGCTGCGCAGGGTAGGCGATCGGCTGTCGGGCTCAAGTGAGGCGATCGGGCAGCGAGCCAGCAGTGAACTTTCGTTACGGGTTCCGGGACCCGTTCCCGGTCGCTCCATACGGTCTAGGTCGTGTACTCGGCGTTGATGCGCACGTAGCCGTAGCCGAGATCCGTCGTGAGCACGCTCGCCCGACCGGGTCCGGTCCCCAGCGACACGCCGATCTCCACCCTCTTGCGACGCATGGCCAGCGAAGCCCGCCGCCGCGAGTCGCTCGAGGCGACGAGCTGCCCCCCTCGCAGTAGCTCGGCACCCCCTATCTGGATGCCGAGCCGGCCCGGGGAGAAAGGGACACCCGCGGCGCCCACCGCCTGCACGATCCGCCCCCAATTCGGGTCCGCGCCGAACAGCGCGGTCTTGACGAGCAGCGAGTTGGCCACCTTGCGCGCGACGGCATCGGCCGAGCGGTCGCTCCGAGCTCCTCGCACCTCGATCCGGGCGATCCGGGTGACGCCCTCCCCGTCCAGGGCGAGCTTCTCCGTGAGCGCGCCGGAGACGTCCGCGAGCGCCTTGCGGAAATCCCTGGCCCCTGCGGACCGGGGCCCGAGCGGGCGGTTGCCGGCTGCGCCGTTCGCCAGCACCAGCACGGTATCGCTGGTGCTCGTCTCCCCATCGATGGTCAGGCAGTTGAACGTGGAAGCCACCGCCTCGCCCAGAACGTCGCGCAGAAACTCCGCGTCCACCGCGAGATCCGTCACGATGTAGGCGAGCATCGTCGCCATGTTCGGCATGACCATCCCCGCGCCCTTGGCGATGCCCAGCATCGCAAAGCGCTTGGAGGTCACCTGAGCGAGCTTGGGTTTGGTGTCGGTAGTGAGAATGGCGCGGGCCGCGCGGGACCAGCCCGTCGCGGAGAGCTCCTTCGCCGCGCGCGCGATCCCCGCCGCGATGCGGTCCATGGGCAGCATTTCTCCGATCACGCCGGTCGAAGAGACCTGGACGTCGCTCGCGCGCAGACCCAGCAGGCTCGCGGTCTGGCGGCACATTGACCGGGCGTTCTGCAACCCCTGTGCACCGGTGGCGACATTCGAGATGCCGCTGTTCACGACGACGGCCTGCGCGCGTCGCCCCCGCAGATGGCGCCGGGAGACGATCACGGGAGCGCCGGGGAAGCGGTTGCGCGTGAAGACCGCCGCCGCGTCGGCAGGGCGATCCGAGGTGATCAGCGCGAGATCCAGCTCTCCCGAGGGCTTGATGCCGCAGGCGACACCTGCGGCGCGGAATCCGGGCACGCGATACGCCACGGGTTCAGGCCGCCGCCCCGTGACACTTCTTGTACTTCTTGCCCGATCCACACGGGCAGGGCTCGTTGCGTCCGACCTTTCGTCCGTCGCGCTGAACGGTCCGCGCGGCCTCAGCCCCGAGCCCCGGCCCACCCGCGTGCTGCTCCTGGAGGCCCCGCACCTGCGCCCGCCGGCGCGCTTCCTCTGCCGCGCGCAGGGCGGCCACGCGCTCCTGCGATGGCACCTCGAAGACGACGCGGTAGAACTGCTCGACGGCCCGGGAGCGAATCAGCCCGCTCATCTTCACGAACATTTCGTAGCCCTCGCGCTGGTACTCGATCTTCGGGTCGCGCTGTGCGTAGCCTCGCAGACCGATGCCCTCTTTCAGATGGTCCATCGCCAGCAGGTGATCCTTCCACTGCTGATCGATCGTCTGCAGATAGATGGCGCGGGCGAACTCCTGGAAGCTCGGCGGGTTCAGATCGGGGAACTGCTGTTCGAGCTCGCCGAACATCTTGACCTGCCCGTCGAGCTTCTCCTCTATGAGCGCGTGCAGACGTTCAGACACCTTCGCGCGATCCGGTGAGCTCGAGAAGTCGCGATCATCGGGATCGATGGAGATCCCGAACTGCTGGTGTACTTCGCGGATCAGGCTCTCGGGATCGGCGTCCCCTTTCTGGGGTACGAAGTCGTCGATGAGATCGTCCGCGAGCTCGATTCCCAGATCCAGGTACTCTCCACGCAGATCCTCGTTCCCGAGCACGTTTCGCCGCCAGGCGTAGATGGACGCGCGCTGCTTGTTCATGACGTTGTCGTATTCGAGCAGGTGCTTGCGCATGTCGAAGTTGCGCACCTCCACCTTGCGCTGGGCCCTCTCGATCGCTCCCGAGAGCATCTTGGCCTCGATCGCCTCGCCCTCCTCCATCCCGAGGCGCTTCATCAGAGGTGCGATCCGCTCCGAGCCAAAGATGCGCAGCAGATCGTCCTCGAGCGACAGATAGAAGCGGGACGAGCCCGGGTCTCCCTGGCGCCCGGACCGCCCGCGCAGCTGGTTGTCGATCCGCCGCGACTCGTGGCGCTCCGTCCCCAGCACGTGCAGACCCCCGGCTGCGACCACCTGCTCGCGTTCGACCTCGCACTGCTTCCGGAGCTCTGCCAGTTCCTCCTGGACGTCGGGGGATTCTGGGTCGATGCCGCGTGCCTTGAGCATCATCTCCGCGTTCCCGCCCAGGACGATGTCGGTCCCCCGCCCCGCCATGTTGGTCGATATGGTCGTGGCCCCGCGCCGGCCGGTCTGGGAGATGATCTCGGCCTCACGCTGGTGGTGCTTCGCGTTCAGAACGTTGTGGGCGATGCCCTTGTTCTTGAGGCGCTTGGCGAGCATCTCGGAGGTCTCGATTGCGATCGTGCCCACCAGGACGGGTTGACCACGCGCCTGGCAGTCCTGGATGTCCTCGACGACGGCGTCCCACTTCTCCTTCATGGTGCGGTAGACCTGGTCCTCGTAATCGGCGCGCACCATCGGCCGATTCGTCGGGACCACGACGACGTCGAGCTTGTAGATCTCTGCGAACTCCGACGCTTCGGTGTCGGCGGTACCGGTCATTCCGGCCAGCTTCTCGTACATCCGGAAGTAGTTCTGGAAGGTGACCGAGGCGAGGGTCTGGGATTCGTTCTGGATCTTCACCCCTTCCTTTGCCTCGATGGCCTGGTGCATCCCGTCGCTCCAGCGCCGACCCTCCATCAGCCGGCCCGTGAACTCGTCGACGATCACGACCTGACCGTCCTTGACGACGTAGTCGACGTCCTTCTGATAGAGCACGTGCGCGCGTAGCCCGTTCTGGATCGCGTGCAGGGTCTCCATGTTCTGAGGGGCGTAGAGGTTGTCGATTCCGAGCAGCTTCTCGACCTCGGCAACCCCCTCGTCGGTGAGCAGCACCTGGCGGGCCTTCTCGTCTACCGTGAAATGGTCCTTCTCCTTCGACAGGCGCGGGATGATGCGATCGAGCCGGCGGAACCTGTCGGGATCGTCATCGACGGGCCCCGAGATGATGAGCGGTGTCCGGGCCTCGTCGATCAGGATGGAGTCCACCTCGTCGACGATCCCGAAGTGGTGGCCGCGCTGAACATAGAGGTCGAGCGAGGGCTTCATGTTGTCGCGCAGGTAGTCGAAGCCGAACTCGTTGTTCTGGCCGTAGGTGATGTCGGCCCGGTAGGCGGCACGCCGGTCGTTCTCGGACACACCGGAGACGACGCACCCGACCTCGAGACCGAGCAGCCGGTGGATCGCCCCCATCCATTCCGAGTCGCGTTGCGCGAGGTAGTCGTTCACCGTGACGACGTGCACGCCCTTGCCCGAGAGCGCGTTCAGGTACGAGGGCAGCGTGGAGGCGAGCGTCTTGCCCTCGCCGGTCCGCATCTCGGCGATCTTTCCCTGGTGCAGCACCATGCCGCCGAGCAGCTGGGCATCGAAGGGGCGCTGACCCAGCGTCCGCTTGGCGGCCTCGCGCACCAGGGCGAAGGCCTCGGGCAGCAGGTCGTCGAGGGGCTCGCCCTGCTCGGCGCGGCCGCGGAGCTCACCCGAGCGCCGCCGAAGCTCCTCGTTCGCGAGCGGCTCGAACTCGGGCTCGAGCGAATTGATGCGTTCTACGGTGGGCCGCAGCCGCTTCAGGAACCGCTCGTTCGCGGATCCAATGATGTTCTGGACAAATCGAATGGTCGCCTCCGCCGCAGACGCTCGCGTGGACCCGCGCGGTGGCGCGGTCCGACCCGCGCGCTCTGGAATCAAACCAGGGAGAGATCCGGGAGTATACGCAAGCCCCCCGGAGCGGGCCAATTCTCAGTCCAGGATGTAGTTCCGGGGGTTTACGGGCTTCTTGGCCACCTCGATCTGGTAGTGGAGGTGGGGCCCCGTGCTGCGGCCGGTCGTGCCCATGGTCGCGATCGGATCGCCGCGCTTGACCTTCTGCCTCGGCTTGACGAGCACGTCGGCCAGGTGCCCGTAGATGGATTGGACCCCGTATCCGTGGCTGAGGACCACCGTGTTTCCCAGTGCGCGCTTGCGACCCACAAAGAGCACCTGCGCATCGGCGGGAGCCTTGATGGGAGTGCCGATCCGGCCCGCGATATCGAGTCCGCGGTGGAACTCGCGGTTGCCCGTGAACGGTGAGGTCCGGTAGCCGAACCCGGAGGTGGCCCAGCCCTTGGTGGGAGCGATCGAGGGGGTGGCGAGCAGGCGCGCCGTCTGGTCCTCGAGATGCGTTATCAGGGCCGCCAGACTCTTCGCCTGCGCCTCGCCGGCCTCGGAGAGCCGATCGAAGCTCTCGAGCATCTTCTCGTGACGGCGACCGGGCGAGAGCCAGGTGAGATTCTGGGAATCCAGAATTCCCTCGTCCACACCTCCGATTCCGGAAAGCGGGGTCGGGTCGGAGGGATCGAGATTGGTGATGACGCGGAGCTTCCGCTCGAGGCTCTCGATGCTCGTGATGCGGCCCGCGATCTCCCCCATGCGCGTGGCATACGCCTCGAGCTGCTCCCGCTGAAGCCCGGTCTCTTGATGCAGACGCTCGAGCTCGGACATCCCGCGCAGCGCGTAGACGTAATCGACCGAGCCCGCGATCAGGACTGCGAGGGCACAGAACGCGACAAAGAAGACCTTGCGGATACGGGAGCGCCGGATGTGGTAGCGCCGGATCTTCCCGGACTCGCCGGGCACGTACATGAGGGTGACGACGTCGTTCTGTCGGGGCGTTCTAGGCACTTGCGCGGCTCCCCGGCTTCTCTCCGGACCCGACGTCCTCCTCGATGGAGATGCGCAGAACCAAGCGCCCCATCCGCAGCTCGTCGTCGTGTTCGAGGTGCTTGCGCTCCTCCTTGGAGCCGTTGACGAGCGTTCCGTTCGTGCTGCCCAGATCCTGCACGAAGATGCGATTGCCGTCGTAGCCGATCAGGGCATGTGCGCGGGAGATGGTCGCCTCGTTCAGCACCAGGTCCGCATTGCTCCCGCGTCCGATCACCGTGCTGGCTCGATCGAGCGGCCAAGCCAGGCCGTCGTAAAACCCGCTCTCGACGTGGATGATCGCCCGAACCGAATTCGATACGGCCTCGGAATCGGCTCGCACAGGATCTGAAGGGGGCACCATCTCAAGCCTCTGAACGCGCAATGGATAGGAAACTCGGCTCGGTCAGGTGAGAGAATCGGGCCAGAATCGACGAAACTTGATCGAACGAGGCGGTGCCGTTTGCCGGCGATGGCGTCAATCCGACGCCAGTAGCTCCCGTGCGTGGGCACGCGCGACGTCGGTCACGCGTCCGGCCCCGGCCATCCGCGCGAGCTCGTCTACCCGGGCATTCGCCTCCAGGCTCTCCACACGGGTTCGCGTCCGTCCCCCTCGCACGCGCTTGTGTACGCGGAAATGCTTCTGGCCCAGGGCGGCCACCTGGGGAAGGTGTGTGATGCAGACGATCTGGTGGCTGCTCGCGAGGCTCCGCAGGCGCTCGCCCACGTTGCGAGCCGTGGCGCCACCGATCCCCGCGTCGACCTCGTCGAAGAGAAGCAGGTGCCCGTCCTCCGCGCCGCGCACCACGTTGCGCAGCGCGAGCAACAGACGCGCCAACTCCCCGCCAGACGCGGCGTCGCGCAGGCGACGCGGCTCCTCCCCGGGGTTCGCTGCCAGCAGAAAGCTCGCCCGCTCGCGACCGCTGGGTCCGGAAGGCGCGTCCCACCCCTCTGCGGTCTTCCCCGAGAGGGGCTCGAATGCCACCTGCAGAGCCGCGCGCCCGAGCCCCAGGGCCGCCAGCTCCTTCGTGACCCGGGCCTCGAGATCGGCCCCCGCTCGCAGCCTGCCCCGACCGAGCTTGCGGGCGGCCGCGTCCAGCGCCCCTCCCAGGTCCGCCAGCTCCCGCTCGAGCTCCGCGGTCCGTGTCTCACCGCCTCCCAGGGCCTCCGCCTCGGCAAACGCGGCCTCTCGGTAGCAGAGGATTTCGTCGACGGTGTCGCCGTAGCGCGACTGCAGCCGGCGGAACTCGTCCAGCCGCTCTTCCACCTGGGCGAGGCGGGCCGGATCGGCCTCGAGCGAAGCCGCATAGCGCTCGAGGACAGCCTCGACCTCGTCGAGCTCGAGGCTCGCCCGCTCCAGGCCCGCGAGGGTTCCCGCCAGCTGCTCGTCCAGAGCCGCGGCCGAAGACAGGTCGGAGCGGGCCGCAGTCACGCGCTCGCGCAACCCGCCATCCCCTCCGAGAGCCTCGAGCAGGCCTGCCATGGTGCCGCCCAGACGCTCGACGTGGGCCAAGCGGGAGCGCTCGCCAACGAGCTCCCCCATATCCCAGGTCCCCAGATCGGCCCGGTCGATCTGGTCGATCTCGAAACGCAGCTGATCTTCGCGGCGCGCGCGCTCGGCGGCGTTTGCCCGGCGCTCTTCGATCTGGCCGGCCAGCCCCCGCCAGCGTCGATGCAGGTCCGCGACCTCGTGCGCCAGCTCGGCCAGCTCGCCGTAGCGGTCCAGCAACCCCGCCTGATCCTGGGGGCGAAGCAGGCGCTGGTGCTCCCCCTGACTCACGATCTCGAGCGAGTCGCCGAGCAGCTGCTGGAGCAGGGATACCGTCGCCAGCTTGCCATTGACGAAGACCTTGCCCCGGCCTTCGCGGGCGATCCTCCTGGAGACCAGGAGCTCCTCTTCGTCCTCGGCGAGTCCGAGCCCCCGGGCGCGCTCGATGAGCTCGGGAGCGTCGATGATGGCCTCGACGCTGGCCGACGACGCTCCGGTCCGAATGGCTTCGGAGGGAACCCGTCGGCCGCACAGGAGTGCGATCGCGTTCAGCAGGACGGACTTGCCCGTACCCGTCTCACCGGTCACCACGTTGAGCCCGGCGCCTAGCTCGAGCTCGAGCTCTTCTATGGTTGCGAGGTTCTCTACTCGGAGGGTGCGGATCAACGTTTTCGACCATAGGTGTCTGCGATGTCGCGGGCAAGGCGAGCGCCGCCGGGCAACGGGCTCTGTGAGCGTTTCGCCACCTACGCACCCGCGGACTAAACTTGTGGAGTGGAGCTTTTTCCAAGAGACCGCGCGGCTCGGGACGCTGGGCCGACGCGCGACGCGCCACTGGCCGAGCGTCTGAGGCCTCGCCGCCTCGAGGATTTCGAGGGCCAGACCCACCTGCTCGGTCCCGGGACGCCGCTCTGGC
>JAUXJB010000114.1 GCA_030624945.1 Deltaproteobacteria bacterium
TCGCCCCAGCTCATCGAGAGTTGATCGAGTCCGTGCTGCACCCCCCACAGCTCACCCGTCTCCGGATGCACGTCCAGCGCAAAGGTGTTGCGAAGCCCGGTCGCGAAGCGGATCCCGTCAGCCTGTGTTTGTCCGGGCTTGCGGGCATCGAAGCGCCAGATTCCGCCCCGGGTCTCGAGCTGGGGACAGGGGTCCTGACCGGGCGACCGGGGGGCACGGTCGCTGACCTGGCAGCTGTTGGACGGGGTTCCGATGTTCACGTAGATGTGACCCTCGGGATCAATGGCCGCGGATTTCGCGGAGTGACCGGTACCGGGACCGGGGAGCCCCCCCACGATCCGCTCACCGGGCCCGGAAGGTCGCAGGGCGCCGCCGGGCAACGGATAGCGAATGATCCCGTCCTGCGGAGCGAGGTAGAGGTAGCCGTCGAAGAGATTGATGCCCGTTCCCCCGACATCCCCGAAGCGCTCGACGATCTCGGCGCGCCCGTCACCATCCGCATCGCGAAGCCCAACGACCTCGCCTCCTCGCCCGCGCCGGTTGCCGCGCGTCGCCACGAACACGTCGCCGTTCGGAGCCACGACGAGATTGCGCGCTCGACCGATCTTGTCGGCCACGATCAGGGCACAGAAGCCCTCCGGCAGCGTGAGCCCTTCGTCGTGGCCCTCGCATCCGGGACCGGGTCCCGACGCCACGGGCGCTGCGGCGCTACCGCTGACGGGCGTCGCGGTTTCGACGTGCGCGTCGCCCGCGCACCCGGCGGCCGCCAGGACCACCAGCAGCGTGAGCCCCACGCGCATGCAATTCGAGGCCTTCGGCGTCCCCATTCGCATCCTCCAGCTAGCCAGCGAAGACCCGAGCATACAAGGTCGGCAGCGCTGCGGGGTATTCCGCCAGACTCCGCAAGCTCACGGAAGAGGAGCAGCAGCACGTGGCACCCGTCTCCTACTTCGAGTGACGTGCTCGTCTACGAGAGGATCCCGAAGCCGAGGTAGATGAAAGCGGCGCCGATCGCGACCGCGATCGCACCGATCGCCCGTAGCACGATCGGCCCTACCGAACGCTTCGTGAACTCCAGAACCGAATACCCGATGCGACGGCAAGTCGGCGGAAATAGCAGAACCGACGCACCCGCCACGGCCAGGAGCCAGCCGAACCCGGCGAGCACGCGAGACGGGAACACCGCGGTACCCGATCCCGACACGAGGATCGCCACGCCCATCGCGGCCAGGATAGCTCCGAGCAGACGCGCTCTCGCGTCGGTCGCGATGACGCTCTCGTAGAAGCGCAGCGTCCTCTGTGGAGCGAAGATCAGCGGTCCTCGAAACACGATGATGACGATCCCGATCACGAAGCAGACGATGGCCAGCGGATCCATGAACGCCCCCGATGCTGGAATCCGGAACAGGACACTAGTCGCCGGGACTTTCCGCCTCCACGACCTTCGAGAGCCAGGCTCGGCGGGTGTCTCCCACCTCGAAACCGACGTCGTCGGCGAGGACCTCGAGATCGTCGCGCAGGTAGTCGCGGTAGAAGGGCTCGTGCATCTGCGCCGAGAAGCCCGTGAGGAAGGAGTCGAGGTCGGCGGCCTCCCTGAGCTGCGCGGAGTCCTCGAAGACCGCCAGGCCTCCGGGGCGCAGAACGCGCAGCATCTCGGAGACCACCCGACGCCGCGCGTTGCGCGGCAGCTCGTGGAACAGATAGACGCTCGTCACGATGTCGAAGTAATCGTCCCGAAAGGGCAGCGCCTCTGCGTTCTCAGCCAGCAGGGCGACTTCGGGGACATCGGCGAGCAACTCGCGAGCGGTCTCCAGATAGTAGGGGCTCAGATCGACACCGAAGTAGCGCTGGCCCGGAAGCGCGGTCGCAATCTGTGCGAGGGTCCGCCCGGTGCCACAGCCGACGTCCAGGATGCGCAGCGGCTGATCGGAATGCTTCTCGGCATAGCGGGTCATCGGAGGAATGATCTGGCGGCGCATCACGTCCGCACAACCCATGAAGAGAACCTCGACGGAGAGGTCGTAGAGCCGCGCCGAGCGCTCCGAGAAGTAGCCGTCGGTCTGCCAGTGAAAGTTTCGGCGGAAATAACGCGGGAAGCGCTCGTGATCGATGTCGTCGGGCACATCCCGGTGATTGGCCTGCGCGGACCGCAAGACGACGCGTGGAATGTCGAGCAGGAAGCGGGGCAACGCCTTCGCGTAGTCCAGTACCGGCATCTGAAACAAGAGGCGCGCCGGGTACATTCCATCCTCGACGTTGCGCAGGTCTGCCTCCAGCAGCGCTTCGTACTCCCGCTCGAGCGCGCGTAGCGAATCCGGGTCGGGTTGCCCCGTCCGGCTGCCCAGTGCGCGGATCAGAAAGTGGGCCGCGAGCAACCCGTAGCGCAACGAGGCCTGCTGCGCGCGGTAGGCGGGCCGATAGATCAGCGACAGCCCCGGTACGAGCGCATCCATCGCGCGGAGTCTAGATTTCGGGACGAGCTTTGCAAGCGGCTGCGCCGTGGACGAGCTATACGGAGCAGGAATGGCTGGGCAGAGCAGACGCAGACACTCGCGCGTACCCGTGGGGCGACTCGAGCGCGTGGCGCGGATCAGCTGGCTCGCGGGCGAGATCGCTCTCGGCGGAGCAGCCGAGAGCATCCGGCGGCTGGCGGGCGGAGCTCGCAGCTCCGCAGAGAGCGTGTTTGTCAGTAGCGGCAACGCCGAACGACTGGCGCGGCGGCTCTCCAGCATGCGCGGTGCCGCCATGAAGCTGGGCCAGCTGCTCTCGATGGAGGCCGAGGATCTACTGCCGGCCGAGGTGGCCGACGCCCTCGCCGTGCTGCGGGCGGACGGCGACTCGATGCCGCCGGCCCAGCTCCGGGGCGCACTGCGCGAGGCGTACGGCCGCGACTGGCAGACACGCTTCCGAGAATTCGACTTCGACCCCATCGCGGCGGCCTCTATCGGCCAGGTGCACCGTGCCGTGGCCCGTGACGGGCGGGACCTGGCGCTCAAGGTCCAGTACCCGGGTGTTGCAGAGAGCATCGAGAGCGACGTCGAGAACCTGGCGATGGCGCTGCGGATCTCGCGCATCCTCCCGCGCGACGCCGATATCTCGGACCTGATCGCCGAGGCGAAACGCGCGCTGCAGCAGGAGGCGGATTACCGACGCGAGGCGCAGAGCCTTCGACGCTACAGTGAGCTCCTCGACGGCGATCGAGAATTTGCCGTCCCAGGCGTGCACGACGACCTCACGACCTCGGGCATCCTGGCGATGGATCGCGTTCCCGGCCTCCCGCTCGAGGACCTCTGCGGTCCGGAGCATCCCCCCGAGCTGCGGGACCATGCGGCGACGGCGTTGCTGGGGCTGGTGCTCCGCGAGCTCTTCGCTTTCCGATTCGTGCAGACGGATCCCAACTTCGCCAACTACCTGTGGATCCCCGAAGAGGAGCGCATCGGGCTACTCGACCTGGGAGCGGCCCGCGAGGTCTCGGCGAGCCTGTCAAGCTCCTATGCGAGTCTCATCAGGGCCGGCATGCGCGGGGATCGGCAGGCACTGGGCCATGTGGCGGTCGAGATGAAGTTGCTCCCACCCGACGAGAGCGCGGAGCGTCGAGCGGCGCTGCTCGACCTCCTCGAGCTGGCCACCGAGCCCTTCCGTCACCGGGGGCCCTACGACTTCGGAGTGTCCGATCTACCGCTGCGCGCGCGCGAGGCCGCGACCCGGCTCGCCTTCCGACACGGCCTCCGGAATCCACCCCCGCCGGACGTGCTGTTCGTGCAGCGAAAGATCGGGGGGACCTTCCTCCTGTGCGCACGCCTGCGCGCCCGCGTGGACGCCCGCGGCCTGGCCGAACGGACGCTCACGTCCGATTAGGTTCCGCTTAGACAGGAGTGTGGGCGACGAGAAAGCTCTGCACCCGCTTCACCGTATCCGCGACGGCGTCAGGCTCCTGCCAGCGCTCGATCAGCTCCGCCTGCGGGGCGAGCTCCGCGATCTCGCGCGAGATCTGGGCCGGGTGGTAGAGATCAGCACCCGCCAGGATCAGGATGGGCGTCTGGCAGGAGCGCACGAAATCCCTCGACAGGTTGAAGACGAAGTCCCCGCCGTACATCCGGTCGCGGAATGCGGTCCACACCTCGTCCGCGACTTCGGGCTGCTGCACACGGATCTCGTCGGCCCAGCCGTCGAACATCTCGTGAAACGCGCTCCGGTTGTCGGCCAGGCCAATCGGGTTCTGCAATACCGCGGCCGCCACGCGCTCCGGCGCGGCCTGCATGACTCCGAGACAGTACGAGGATCCGATGCAGCCGCCCATCACGTGGCAGCGGTCGATTCCCAGGTGGTCCAGGAGGGCCAGGTGATCGGCGGCGTAGCTGTCCCAGCCATCGCCCGAGCGCACCGGGGCCGTCGAGCTCCCGGCGTTCCGCTGGTCCATCGCGACGACGCGAAACTGCCCGGCGAGCTCGCGCCTCGGATCCCAGGGCGCACTATCCCAGAACGAGATGGTCGAGCGCATTCCGCCCGGCGCAAAGACCACGACCGGAAAGCCCTCGCCGACGATCTCGTAGTGGATCGACGCACCCGCGTGTTCAAAGCTCGGCACGAACGCAGTCTGGCATCCGCATGCCGTGCCGTGCAAGGGGCGCTAGCTCCACGCGCAGCTCCTCATCACTGGAATCTGGAATCAGGCTTCGGCGAGCCGGTCGGGCCGACGGTGAAGCGCGTGCCCGGCGGGTCCTCGGCCCAGCCGGCCGAGCGATCCCAGCAGTCCTCGTAGACGAGCTCGGCCGTCGGACGTCGGCGCACCGGACCGTGCTGGCCGTGCGGCCGACCGAGGGGGATGGTCGCAGCCACGAAGACACCTTCGGGGATCTCGAGCAGGGCGCGCAGCTCCTTCTCGACCGCAACGTGGTAGCCCGTGATGAGGCCCCCGTAGCCGAGTGCGCGGGCCGCGAGGAGCAGGTTCTGACACGCGGGGTAGATCGAGCCGCCCTCGAAGGGTTTGGGCGCTCGGTAGCGCACCAAGCAGGGGAGAACGACGACCGGGACCTCCTCGAAGTGATCGATCAGGTGAACCATGGCCGCGTCGATGCGGGCCTGCGGAGACCTGGGACGCTTGGCGGTCTCGGTGTCGTAGCCTTCGGCTTTGCGCTTGCTCCCCCACAGTCGAGCCGCGCTCTGCTTGATCAGCGCCTTCGCCTCCCGCGCCTTCGGCCCGTCCCGCAGCACCAGAAAACGGAACGGCTGCCGGTTCGAGCCTGAGGGAGCCCGCGTCGCGCAGAAGAGGATCGTCGCCAGGTCCTCTTCGGGTATCGGGTCTGGCCGCAGCCGTCGAATCGCCCGCGTAGTGGTCAGGCCCTCGAGGAGACCGACGGTATCGGGGGGGACCTTCACGAGACCGCCCGCTAACTCCCCGCGATGCGATGGGAAGCGGGGGAGGTCGTCATCGCGGGCACTCGCGGCGCGTGTCCGCGCAACAGGCCGAGAACCGCGCAGCTGATGGCGAAGCTTCCGATGAGCAAGAGCAGGGTCGATCCGTAGCCGCCGCTCGTGTCCCGCAGGAGCCCGATGACCGGCGGCGCCAACGTCCCAAATGGCAGCAACACCA
>JAUXJB010000279.1 GCA_030624945.1 Deltaproteobacteria bacterium
TCACACCCTCCCACCACATCTCCGCGGCGCGCTGGTACTCCGAGAACGAGCCCGCGAGCAGCCGCACGCGCAGATCCAGCCGCCGCGTCGCCAGCGCGACGAGAGAAGTTCGCCACTCGGAGCCGAGCGCTTCGCGCAGGCGACCCGCATCGGCCTCGGAGATGCGCAGGACGGCGGCCAGATCGACCTCCTTCCCCGATGGCTCGTCCTCGGCCGCCAGAGCGGCATCCGCGCCGGCCTCGGACAAGAGCTCGTGCATCTTGTTCCATTCGATCTGGTAGGCCGTGATGATGGGCAGCAGATCGTCGATGTCCGAGGCGCTCGCAATGTAGGCCGCGAGCGTTCCGCGGCCATCGTGCCGGAGCCGCCGTCGCCTGCCGCGGGTGTGGAGCAGCTCCCACCCGGCGATCTCGTAGCCGAAGCTCTCGAACGTCTGGTCGGATTGGCCCAGGATCACCCGCTCGATGTCGGGCATGCGCTCGGGCAGACGTCCCGCCGCATAGCGGAACGCGGCGATGTCGGGCAGCGGCTCGCGCGCGCCGCTGTGGAGGCTCGCGTTGCTGTAGCAGTGCGCCTCCTCGAAGGAGCGGACGCGCACCTCGCCACTGCTCCGCAACAGCGAGTAGTACGTGCGGATGTAGAGGTCGATCTCGTCGCTGGTCGTGTCGGGCTTCTGCCGTTCCATCGGATGCGCACACAGGATAGTGCACGACCCACGCTGCGCACCCACGCTCCGCGCGCAGCCGATAGAATCCGTGCGGGGGTTCCCCATTTGCGATCTTCTTCGCCACGAGGCGCGTTCGCCTACCCGAACTACCGGCGCTACTGGCTCTCCAGCGTCGCGATGGTGCTCGCCACGCAGTTCCGCTTCATCGGGGCCGGCTGGCTCGTCCACCAGCTGACCGACTCGCCGTTCTGGCTCGGGGTACCCGGGATCATATCGGCGGTCGTGACGGTGCTGCTGATGCTGCCCGCGGGAGCGCTCGCCGATCGCGTGGACAACCAGCACCTGCTCAGCATCGGCCGGGGCCTCTCCGGCCTCGCACACCTGGCGATCGCCATGCTCACGGTGACCGGAGTGGTGGAGGTCTGGATGGTGCTCGTGTGGGCCGCGGTCACCGGTGCGCTCGGCGCGCTCACCAATCCCGCACAGGCCGCCTTGCTGCCGAGGCTCATCGATCGCACGGCCATGGCCAGCGCGGTCGCTCTCAACGGCGCCATCTGGAACGGCATGCGGATCGTCGGCCCCGCGGCAGCGGGCCTGCTGATCGCCGCCGTCGGGATCGGCCAGGCCTTCTTCGTGACGGCCGCCGGCTACGCCCTCTCGACCTTCCTCACCGCGACGCTCAAGCTCGCGCCCCATGCGCCGGAGAGTGGAGCCGCCGATTCCGGGATGCTCGCCGGCGTCCGGTACATCGCGAAGAACCGGATCTTCTTCGCCACGATCGGACTCTCGTTCTTCACCTCGCTGTTCGGGAGCTCCTACGTGGTGCTCCTCCCCGTCTTCGCGGACGACATCCTGCACGCCGGGGTCAAGGGATTCGGCTTTCTGGAAGCCGCCGCGGGCATCGGCGCGCTGCTGGGCACCCTGTCGATCGTGCGCATCCCCACGGGCAGGCACACCGGCGCCGTGATGATCGGTGCTGCGCTGGCGTTCGGCCTCTGGATCGCGGGCTTCTCCGCGAGTCGATCGCTATCGCTCTCGATGGCATTCCTGTTCGCAGGCGGCTTCTTCGCCTCCGTCTACCTGAACCTGGGCATGACCACGCTCCAGCTGATGGTGCCGGGCGAGCTGCGCGGGCGCGTGATGGGGGTGTGGGGGCTGACCTGGTTCCTGTCCTCCGCGGGCGGCTTCGTGGCGGCATCCGTGGCCGAGCTGCTGGGCGCCCCGCTGGCCGTCGCGCTCGGCGCGCTCTCGGTCTCGGCCTTTGCTCTGCTGGTCTACCTGCGCTTCGAGGAGATCCGCGGCATGCCCGCACTCGACGGACACATCGGGTCGTAGTACGGCAGGTGCGTCAGCCGCCCGAAACGAGGCTGGAGAGATCGAAGCGCGCGCCGATATTCGATGGGAAGGATTCGGCATGCTGCGCGTAGCCATCCACACAGAGGGCCAGAGGCCGGAGGTATTCGAGTTTCCCTTCGACCGGAAGGTGACGTTCGGGCGGGCGCCGGAGAACCACATCGTCCTCGACCCCAGCTACGTCTCCCGCTTTCACGGCGAGTTCATCAA
>JAUXJB010000100.1 GCA_030624945.1 Deltaproteobacteria bacterium
CGCCAACCCGCAGACGCTGTCGTTCATCTACGAGATGCAGACCTGGCTGGGCCAGGTGCTGATGGCCGGGTTCCTCGATCGCTACCCCAAGCTCAAGATGTTGGTCTTCGAGTCCAACTCGCAGTGGCTGCCGTACCTGCTCGAGAGCTGTGATCGGCTCTTCAAGCTGTATGCACGCGAGCGCACCGTTCCCTCGAAGCGCCTGCCCTCGGAGGTCTTCCACGAGCAGTGCGCGATCTCCTTCGAGTCGGACGAGGTCCAGACCTTCCGGCAGTGGCGAGAGTTCGAGGACATCGGGATCTGGGCTTCGGATGCCTACCATCACGACGGCGCGGACGCCTGGAGCGGGATTCGAGAGATGAACGAGATCGGAGTGCCGGAAGAGGTCCAGGCGAAGCTGATGGGCGGGAACGCGCGTCGTTTCTACGGGGTCCAGGGCAAGCTCTTCGTCACGGACGAGGCGCCACCACTCGATCGGCCCGACTGGTTCCCGCAGGGACCGGAGTTCGAGGAGTGGGCCCGGCTGGCCGCCGACCCGCGCAAGAACGCGGCCAGGCTCAAGGAGATGGGCCACGGCTAGCTCCGATCTCTTGCCGGGCGGCCTGCGCCGTGGCGCCATTCCCTGTAATCCCACGCAGGGCACACCCGCGCGCCGACCGAGCTCCGTGCGTCGCACGGCGAACGTGGACATGATCGTTCCGATCGTCGACGGGACCCCGCAGGTTCCCGGCCCGCTGACGCTGCGCGCCAGCGCCCGTGACTTGCTCACGACGGAGGACGGCCACAGCACCGTTGCGGAAGCCAGCATGCGGGCCGAAGTGAGCAAAGAACGGCGGCTACAGGAGATCGTCATGACGCCGGAAGCGGCGCCGAGCGAGTTGCGGGATGCGTTCGTCGGTCCCGGGTACCGCAACATCGCGATCCAGGCCCGTCCCGACTGGATGGGAACGCTCGACGGAATGCTGTTGCTGGACCTGCCGGGCTGCGCATTGATCTCGGGGTTCATACGCAGGAAGCAGGAGATGGATCTCCCAGCGTCTCAGAGTGTGCCGGGCCATCCCATGCGCATGCGAATGGCGAATATCTGCTCCGGCTGGCGCGAAGGTGGATTCGCGCTCAGCCGGTCGGAGAGCAGGAATGCGCCCCCGGACCACGAGTGCCCGCCCGCGTTGTCCCTGGCCACGGACGATCCGCTTGCCTACCACGACATGGAACCGCTGGGGCCGCAGCAGATGCGACGCTTGCGGCGCATCGACATCACCGCGCAGGCGGACGGACTCGCGTTGGATGCGTACCACCGGGACACGTACGCGGAGCTAGACGGCACGGAGATCGTGGTTCACGAATACACGGTGACGGGTCGCGTTCACCCCAAGACCTTCGAGCTCGAGGAGCTGGAGGCCGTGGCCCGGGTGTTGCCGTTTCCCGAATGCTCGCTTGCAACCGAGACAGCCACCCGCTTCATCGGCATAAGCACGGAGAACGCGATCAGCGGAATTCTGGAGCGTCTCCGGGGCATCCACGGTTGCACGCATCTCAGCGATCTCCTGTCCAACTTCGTCGGCATCCCCAGGATGGCGCAGTTCCTCCAGAGTGACCGCCGGGGGTACTAGTCGGCCGCTTCAGCTCAGCCGGAGCGGTAGCTTGCGCAGGCGTTTTCCGGTGGCGGCGTAGACGGCGTTCGCCACGGCCGAGGCTATGGGGGGCGTCCCCACCTCGCCGATTCCGCCCAGCTCCGCTCCGCTCTCGAGGATGTGTACCTCGACCTCGGGCATCTCGTTGAATCGCAGCAGCGGGAAGTCGTGGAAGTTGCTCTGGACGACCCGTCCACGCTCGAGCGTGATCTCGGACTTGAGGGCCGCGGTCAGTCCGAAGGCGATCGCCCCCTCCATCTGCGCCGTGACGATGTCGGGGTTGATGGCGCGACCGCAGTCGACGGCGCACACCACTCGGTGTACGTGGATCTCCTGAGCGTCGCCGATGGAGACCTCGGCCACCTGGGCCACGAAGCTCCCGAAAGATTCGTGCTGCGCGATTCCCAGGGCGTGGCCCGCGGGCAGCGGATTGCCCCAGCCGGCGCGCTCTGCGGCGAGCTCGAGGACGCCTCGGTTGCGCGAGTGCTCGCCGAGCAGCCGCCGCCGGAACTCGAAGGGATCGACGCCTGCGACAGCGGCCAGCTCGTCGATGAACCCCTCGACGACGAAGCCGTTGTGCGAGTGTCCCACCGAGCGCCAGAAGCCGAGGGGGACGGCACGCCCGGTGGAGGTTGCCTCGACGCACACATTGGCGATCTCGTAGGGCAGCTCGCGCGCGCCCTCCGCGGTGGTCGGGTCCGCGATCCAGCTGCCGATCACGCTCAGACCCAGCGCGCGCAGGCCCCTCACGACGGGTCCGGGGACCCAAGCGGGCAGGTAGATGGCCGCGGATCGGGACGCGATATCGGCTATCAGCGACGGTCCCACGACGTGATGGCACCAGGAGGTCGGCTGCCCCTCCGCATCGAAGCCCGCCCGCAGGCGGTGATAGGTGAGGGGCCTGTAGTAGTCGTGCTGGATGTCGTCCTCGCGAGAGAAGAGCACGCGCACGGGTGCGTCGATCTTGTTGGCCAGCTCGACGGCTTCCGACACGAAGTCGACCTCGGCGCGCCTTCCGAAGCCGCCGCCGGCCATGGTCTGATGGGCAACCACCCGCTCCGTATCGATCTCGCAGATCTTGGCCGCCGCTCGGCGAGCTCCGTTGAGGTTCTGGGTCGGAACCCAGATCTCGCAGATGCCATCGTGGACCCAGGCCGTGCAGTTCTGTGGCTCCATGGTGGCGTGGGCCTGGAAGGGCAGCTCGTAGATGGCCTCGATCGAGCTGGCGGATCGCTCCAGCTCGCCGATGGCATCCCCCTCGTCCGTGAGACTCTTGCCTCTCTCCAGGGCCAGCTCGCGAAACGCATCGGTCATCGATGCGCTGCTGAGTGACGCGTGCTCGCCCTCGTCCCACTCGACCTCGAGGCCGTCCGCCACCTGGCGGGCCCGCCAGTAGCCGTCCGCTACCACGGCCAGGCCCGAGCTGATCTCGACGGCCGTGACGTCGTCGGGCAGCTCGCCGCTGTAGCCCGCGAGCGTCCCGCCGAAGACCGGCGAGCGCAGGACCACAGCTGTTCGCAGCCCGGACAGCTCCACGTCGATTCCGAACTGGGCGCTGCCGTCGACCTTGCTGCGCGCGTCGAGGCGCGGGAGCGGTTGGCCGATCGTCTTCCACTCAGCGGGCTCCTTGAGCTTCGGTTCCTCGGGGACCGGATAGGTCGCGGCTCGGGCCGCGAGCTCGCCATAGGACGCGCTGCGGCCACTCGCGGGATGCCGGACCTGCGCGCCAGACGCGACGCACTCCGCTTCCGGCACACCCCAGCCTTCTGCGGCCGCCCGCACCAGCATCTCGCGGGCCGCTGCACCCGCCCGGCGAAGCGGCTCCCAGGAGCGCCGGATGCTCGAGCTGCCGCCCACCATCTGCATCTTGTCGCCGGGCGCAAACCCGACCTCGACCGACGTGGGATCGACCTCGAGCTCCTCTGCGAGGAGCTGTGTCAGCGCCGTCATAACGCCCTGGCCGATCTCGGCGCGGTCGATCTGGAAGGAGATTCGATTGTCGCTCTCGATGCGGATCCAGACGTCCGGCGCGAAGGCTGTATCTCCCGCATCCGCCGCCGGTGCCGCCTGCGAACGGCCCAGCGAGACCCCCAGGGCGAGTCCACCACCGGCGAGGGAGCTGGCCACCAGAAAGCCGCGTCGCGTGAGCCCCGGGTCGATCATCGCTCACCCCCTCGCTCTGCGGACTCGGCAAGCTGGTCGGCGGCCCGGTGGATGGCGCGTCGTACGCGGATGTAGGTCCCGCAGCGACACAGGTTGCCGGACATGGCGGTGTCGATGTCGGCGTCGCTCGGCCGCGGGTTGTTGGCGAGCAACGCGGCCGCGGACATGATCTGTCCGGACTGGCAGTAGCCGCACTGCGGGACGTTCTCGGCGATCCAGGCGGTCTGCACGGGGTGGCTCGCGTCCGAGGACAAACCCTCGATGGTCGTCACGTTCTTGCCTTCTGCGGCCCCGACCGGGAGCGAGCAGGAACGCACGGGCTGACCATCCAGATGCACGGTGCAGGCGCCACAGAAACCACGCCCGCAGGAGAACTTCGTACCCGTGAGTCGGAGGTCCTCCCGCAGCACCCACAGGAGGGGGGTGTCCGCAGTTGCCTCGACGCTGCGCTCGACTCCGTTCACGTTCAGTCTGATCGCCACGAAACACGCTCCTACACACTCGGTCGAGGCTCTCGTGCCCCGCCGCGTCTATTCTAGCAATCTCCAGGCCAGCCACCGTGAGGTGCGAATCTCGAGAGGGCCGGGCGTGGTGATAGGATCGGATGGAATCACCGATGTCGGCGGGAACACCCCCGTCCTTTGCACTTCGGAGGCTTGCAAATGGACCCCGGGAACGCGCACCTGCTCGCGCCGGAAGATGACGACTTCCACGCGCCGAGCACCACGACGACACCCTCGGGAGTAAGGCCCGGCTCGAGTTTCGACGAGGCCTGGTGGTTCCACGAGACATGCTGGTTCTGGTTCTTCGTACCCGAGCGCAAGCTCGGGGGTTGGCTCTACAACTGGGTCCGTCCGAACATCGGCGTGTCCGGGGGCGGATGCTGGGTCTGGGACGACACGACCTTCCTCCACATGGAGGTTCCTTATTACGCCAACTACAGCAACCAGCTGCTGCCGGAGAAGCGAGACCTTCGCGACTTCACCTATCCGAGCGGCGTTTCCGTGAAGATGCTCGAGCCCCTCAAGCGCTACCGGCTCGGCTTCCGCGATCGCGACTGGATCCATCTCGACCTCGAGTACGACGCCATCATGGAGCCCTGGGTCTCCCTCCGCGGTGACCCGCCAACCCCGCAGCACCTCGACCAGGTCGGGCGCGTGACCGGTGAGCTCGTGCTCTACGGCGACAAGCTGGACGTCGATTGCCTCGCCATCCGCGATCGCACCTGGAGCCGACGCGCCGAGCGCTACCGGGAGGGCGGTGGCGGCGGGTACACGAATGCGGCGGCCGGCCCCGATCTCCTGTTCCTGCACGGCAGATACTTCATCGCGGATGGCGTGCGCGCGGAGCTGGTCGAGAGCGAGCGCACCGTCGAGCGGGACCCCGAGCACGGCTACATCACGCGCATCGCGGTCCGGGGCAAGGATACGGAGGGACGCGCGCTCGAGGCCGAGGGTCGCAGCCTGAGTCGCATGGCCATGCCCATCCCGGGTGTCCACGGCGTGGTGTGGACGAGCCTCGTCGACTGGACGATAAACGGCGTCCAGGCCTGGGGCGAGGACCAGGAGCCCTGGCCACTCACGAGCTGGGCGGCCTTTCGACGCGAGCAGCGGGCCTCTCCCTAGCGTCCGGTGAAGCTGGGCTCCCGGCGCTCCAGGAACGCGCGCATCGCCTCTTTCGAGTCTTCAAACCGACCTAGGCGGGCCGTGTAGTCCTGCTCCGTTCGGTAGGCTTCCTTGAGCGGCATGTACTCGACGCGGTTGAGCGCTTCCTTTGCCAGGCGGATGGCCGCGGGGCTCTTGCGCGCGATGGTGTCCGCGATCTCGCGCGCCGCTTCCATGAGCGCTTCGTGCGGCACGACCTTCGAGATGGCCCCCATCTCGAACATCTCCTGGGCCGGGACGCGTCGGGCCGTGTAGTACATCTCGCGCATGCGGTAGGGCCCTACCATCCGCTGAAGGTGCGATCCCGCGCCGAGCAGCCCGACGTCGACCTCGGGACACCCGAAGACGGCGCGCTCCGACGCCACGATGATGTCGCAGGACGCGACCAGACCGAGTCCCGCGCCGAGCGCCGGCCCGTTGACCGCGACGATGACCGGCACCGGACAGTCGAGAACGGCCCAGAAGGTGGCGCGCGCTCGCGCGCCCGGGTCCGTCGGCGGGGGCGGCGCCGACCCGGAGGGCTCCTCGGAGGCGGCCCTTCCCTTCAGATCCACACCCGCGCA
>JAUXJB010000200.1 GCA_030624945.1 Deltaproteobacteria bacterium
CGTGTGCCGATGGGCTCTCGGTTCGGATCGACCAGAACCACCGAATTGTCATCAAATCGAATATACGAACCGTCGGACCTGCCGATCTCCTTCTTCGTGCGAACGATTACCGCGTTGTGGAGTTGCTTCTTCTTCACGCGGCTGTTCGGCAGTGCTTCCTTGACCGACACCCTGATGATGTCGCCGATCGAGGCATAACGACGCTGAGATCCACCCAGAACCTTCACGCATGCCACGCGGCGCGCACCGGAGTTGTCCGCGACGTTCAAAACCGACTCGGCCTGTATCATGCGAGCTTCTCCCGGACACGCCAGCGCTTGCGTCGAGAGAGCGGGCGCGTCTCCGTGATCTGCACCTTGTCGCCAACCTTGTACGCGTTCTGCTCATCGTGAGCCATGAAGCGGCTCCGCTTGCGGATGTACTTCTTGTAGAGAGGATGCAGGACGGTTCGCGTCACCTCGACGATCACGGACTTGTCCATCTTGTCCCTCACAACGATCCCGGTCCGGGTCTTCTGGAGGCCCCTGTCACTCATGCCGCATGCTCCCTCTCGCTCTGCAGACCGAGCGCTCGAGCGAGGTCGCGCCTGGCAGCGTGGACGCTGGCCGTATTCTCGAGCTGCCCCGTCGCGTGCTTGATCCTCAGGTTGAACAGATGATCTCGTGCCTCGTGCACGCGCGCTTCGAGCTCTTCATCTGTGAGCTTTCGCATATCCGCGGCTTTCATAGCTCCGACCTCTCGAGGATTCGGGTCCTTATGGAGAGCTTATGGCTTGCGAGCCGGAGGGATTCCCGAGCCACCTCGGGAGTAACCCCTTCCATCTCGTAGAGAATGCGGCCCGGTTTTACCGGAGCCACCCAGTACTCGGGATTCCCCTTCCCCTTGCCCATGCGCGTCTCGGGTGGGCGCTTGGTCATGGGCTTGTAGGGGAAGATGCGAATCCAGACCTTGCCACCCCGCTTGGCGTGGCGGGTCATTGCGATCCGAGCGGCTTCGATCTGACGCGCCGTGAGCCTGCCGTGCTCCATCGCCTGGAGCCCGTAGTCCCCAAAGGCAAGCGTGCTTCCCCGCACGGCTTTCCCGCGCAGCCTACCCTTCTGCACCTTCCGAAACTTGGTCCGCTTGGGCTGGAGCATTCCCGATCCTTAACCTGCCTGGGCCTCGCCCATGCCGGAGCCGAGGCGCTTCTCCTGAACCTGCGCATCGGGAACGATCCCCGTGAACACCCACACCTTGACGCCGATAACGCCATACGTGGCCTTTGCCTCGGCAAATCCGTAATCGATCTGCGCGCGCAGCGTGTGCAGGGGAACCCGACCTTCCCTGTATTGCGTGGTGCGCGACATCTCCGCACCCCCGAGTCGACCGCCCACCTTTACCTTGATGCCCTGGGCGCCGAACTTCATCGCCGAGGTGAGGGCTTTCTTCATGGCGCGCCGAAAGGCGACGCGCCGAATCAGTTGCGACGCGATGTTCTCGGCGATCAGCTGTGCGTCGATCTCTGCTTTGCGGATTTCGTGAATGTTGATGAAGACCTCGTTCGAGGTCATCTTCGCGATTTCCTGGCGGAGAGCCTCGACGTCCGCACCGCGCTTCCCGATCAGAATCCCGGGACGGGCCGTGTAGATATTGACGGACATCTTCTCGGCGCGACGTTCGATCCCGATGCGGCCGATGCCGGCGTGGAAGCACTTCCGTTTGATGTACTCGCGGATCCGAAGGTCTTCGTGCAACAGCGATCCGAAGTTTCTCTCGGCGTACCAGTTCGACTGCCAACCGTTGATGATTCCGAGTCGAAACCCGTAGGGGTGAACTTTCTGACCCAAATCGTTCTCCTAACGCTCGTCGAGCACGACGCTCACGTGACTCGTAGCCTTGTTGATCCACGCGGCTCGACCCTGGGCACGTGGTCGAATTCGCCAGTTCCGCGGTCCTTCGTCGACGACTATGGTCTTGACGTAGAGATTGTCGAGATCGATTCCAGCGCTATGTCGGGCGTTCTGCTCTTCGGCGTTCGCAAGCGCCGATCGAAGAAGCTTCTCGATCGGCCGTCCCGCCCCGCGAGGAGAGTGACGCAGGATGTCCAGCGCCTCCGCACAGGACTTGAGGCGGATCTGGTCCGCAACGGCGCGACCTTTGCGAGCCCCCATCCGATACCCTTTGAGCTTGGCGCGTATCTCCATGCCTCGCTACCTCTGCTTCAGTCGCCGGTCGCCCGCGTGAACCGCGTGCCGGCGCGTCGGAGCGAACTCGCCCAAGCGATGGCCGACCATGTTCTCGGTCACGAACACCGGCATGAAGAGCTTGCCGTTGTGGACATGGAAGGTGTGTCCGATCATTTCCGGGACGATCATCGAACGCCTGGACCAGGTCCGAACGATCCGCTTCTGATCGCTTTCGTTCAGCTGCTGGACCTTCTTCAGGAGCGATTCCTCGAGGTAAGGCCCCTTCTTGATGGAGCGCGCCATTACTTTTCCCCTCGCCTCTTCACGATCAGTCTGCCGGTTCGCCGATTCTTGCGGGTGCGATGGCCCTTGGTCGGCACTCCCCAGGGCGTGACGGGATGGCGACCACCAGAGCTCCGGCCCTCTCCTCCCCCGTGTGGGTGATCTACAGGATTCATCGCCACGCCGCGCACGTTCGGGCGCTGGCCCAGCCAGCGAGACCGTCCCGCCTTGCCGATCGAGATGTTCCCGTGATCGGTGTTTCCCAGCTGCCCGATGGTCGCCCGACATGCCTGCAGGACCAGGCGCGTCTCACTCGATGGCAGCTTGATGTTGGCGTACTTGCCTTCTCGAGCCATCAGCCGGGCGCCTACTCCTGCGGAACGCACCAGCTGCCCACCTTTGCCGGGTTTCAGCTCGATGTTGTGAATCACCGTACCGAGAGGGATCACCGCTAGCGAAAGGCAGTTTCCCGGGCGTATCTCGGCGCGCTCACCCGCCATGAGCTCGTCGCCTACGGAAACGCCAATCGGGGCCAGGATGTAGCGCTTGTCCCCGTCTGCGTAGTGCAGGAGAGCGATCCGCGCGCTCCGATTCGGATCGTATTCGATGGATGCGACCTTGGCCGGAATATCCACTTTGTCCCGTCGGAAATCGATTTTTCGATAACGACGCTTGTGTCGACCGCCGCGATGAAAGCTGGTAATGCGTCCAAGGTTGTTGCGCCCACCGCTTCCCTTTAGCGCACCCGTCAGCTTCTTCTCGGGCTTCTTCCTCGTCAGCTCCGAGAAGTCCGCGACGGACATGGCCCGACGAGCGGGAGAGGTGGGTCGGTGCTTTCGAATCGCCACTCCTACACTCCCTCGAAGAATTCGATGCTGTCACCTTCGCGCAGCTGAACGCGTGCCTTCTTCCAATCCGGTCGCCGACCGGAGTGCTTGCCCATCCGTCGCGTCTTCCCGCGAACACGCGAGGTGCGAACCTCGAGAACTTTCACATCGAATAGCGTCTCTACGGCAGACTTGATCTCCACCTTGTTGGCGCGTGGATCCACCGCGAAGCTGACGATGTTGTACATCTCTCGCTCGATCGTGCTCTTCTCGGTGATGATCGGCTTGTGGATGATCTGGCGTGGATTCATCACTGGAGCCTCTCCACGATCGCGTCGAGCGCATCGTGCGTCAGGACCAGATGGCGGCGGGCCAGAACATCCC
>JAUXJB010000131.1 GCA_030624945.1 Deltaproteobacteria bacterium
AAACGCTGAGCAGCGGAACCGCGGTCCTGTGGTCCACCTCGCGCGACGAGCTCTGGCGGAAGGGCGCCAGCTCGGGCGACGTGCTCGACCTCGTGGAGGTCCGCGTCAACTGCGAGCAGAACTCCCTGCTCTACCGCGTGCGGCCACGCGCAGGAGCGTGCCACACACTGGCCGCGAACGGGGAGTCGCGACCGTCCTGCTACTACCGCAAGCTCAGCTCGAAGGCTGAGCTGGTGTTCGAGGAGTGAGGGGGTTTGAAAGGCGGTCGTAGGTCGGGCGCTTCCCCCGCCTGGCTGTTCACTCCTTGAGCCAGCCGATCAGGGAGGGGCGGAGGGCGCGCGGCTCGATGATCGAGTCCAGAGAGCCCACGTCGCGCGCGCGCTCCACGGTGTGGATGGCCTCGAACTCCGCGGCGACCTCGGCCTGCTTCTCGAGGATTACCTCCTCGAGGAGTCGATCGAGCTGGGCCCGCCGCGCGACCCGCGTCGAAGCGTCCGGAGAGGCATCGACCCGCGCGCGGGCTTCCCGGATGCGCGAATCCGCCTCGGCGCGCCGCCGGACGTCGCGGCCGAAGACGACGGCCGCAGCGGCCGCACCTCCGATGACCGAGGCGTAGGAGCCCGACAGCGCCGCGTGGTGCATACCGTCGTTGAGCTCGCGGGAGAACACCACGTACGCGCCGCCGTGGTAGCGGGAGACCACGGTGAATACGAGCTTGCCCTGGAAGCGCACCATCGCCCGGGCGATCTCGGCGCCGAACTCGAGAATGCCCCGGCGCATCGACTCAGGTGAGCCGTCGAAGCCCACCAGGTTGGCCAGGATGACGACGGGGCGATTGCCGCTCGCCGCGTTGAGCGCGCGCGCCACCTTCTTCGAGGAGCTGGGGAAGAGGGTTCCGGCCGTCCAGCTGTCGGGACCGTCGTTCGGCGTGTACCCGAGACGCGGCACCGAGCGGCTCTCGATCCCGATCAACGTGATCGGGAACCCCCCCAGGTGAGCATCCCAGACGATGGCCGTCTGCGCGCCGTTCCAGATGGGCCAGCGCTCGAGCCAGCCGGCGTCCTGATCGATGACCGACCGCATGAGCGGACGCATGGCGAAGGGCTTCTTGCGCTCCGGATTCCCCTCGCGCGAGAAGATGTCCCCGATATTCTGGAAGTCTTCCTCGCCTTCGTAGCCCGACAGGGTCACGTCGCGGCGGTCGGGGTCGCGAGTCTCGTAGCGTCGGGGCCCCGGCTCGCCCGGCTTCCGGTAGCTGTAGGCGTAGTGTTCGAGCAGGATCCCGTAGGCGTCGGGCAGGGTGCGGGCGTAGTAGTGGGCGTGACCGTTGGGGCCCATGATGCGCTCGTAGCCCCCGATCCCGACCTCGTCCTCGGCGGACACCGCTCCCGAGAACTCGAGCGCCGCGCGACCGGTCAGCACCATGTAGGAGCGGGGCAGCATGATCAGGATTCCCCGGCTCTGCAGGCTCATCGTCGCCAGCGCGTCGAAGTAGCTCTGCGCCCCGACGTTGACCCCGGGCAGGATCAGGTTCACCTCCCCTCCAGCGTCGGTGAAGGTCACGAGGCGACGCACCACGCGCGCCGTCGCGTCGAGGTTCTCGGTTCCGCTGTCCATCGCGATCCTCGCACCCGACGAGACCCCCACCCACTCCACGGGTAGGCCCTCGCTCTCGGCGAGATCGAGCGCGGCCACGATCCGCGCGCACTCCGGCTCGGCCAGCGCGCCCATCCCGCGCGTCGGGTCGCCGATCACGAGCACGCGGCGCATCCCTTCGGGGTACTTGAGCGTCGGGGTGGTGATGACTCCGAACACGATGCCGCACTCGTTGTCGCCGGGATCGCGGACGACGCGCACGGCACCTCCGTTGTAGAGGTCGTACTCCTCGAAGACGCCCGCGCCGCTGGGACATCCGAGGCCAGCCTGGCTCCCCTCTGGCGCGGCCGTGAAGAGCCGGCAGATCTCGTAGGGATAGTTGAGCCCGCGAGCGCGTGCACTGGCCATGCGGCGCTCGGCCGGCGTCGCCGGCTGCAGCGGCCGCACGTGCGGCTCGCGGATGCTCCACTCGACCTGCGTCCCGACCGGGGTGCCCGCCAGCAGCTCGACCTTTTTCGGGGGCGCGTCCGGGCTCGACGCGTCGACGCTGGCCAGACGCACGACGACCCACTCGAGACCGAGATGGCCGGTCTCCGGAGCCAGCCGGCGGACCAGATCCAGGAGCAGCTCCTCGGCCAGCACGATCGGGGGCCGCACGAACAGGTACAGCCGGTTCCACTGCAACCTGTGCTCGGGGTCCCGCTGTCCCCGCAGCGAGCGCATCGCTTCGGTCGCCTCGTGGAACCGCTGCTCGAACCGGGCGCGATCCGGAGCGTGCGGAACCTCGGGGCCGAGCTCGTTCACCTCGGCGAAGCAGAAGATGCGGGCGTCCCCAGGGTCTTCGCGCGCGCGCGCGTAGAACGCGTAGATGCCCTTGAAGCTCTCGATCTCGATCCGTTCGAGGTCGAAGCTGTCGAGCCGCCAGAGCTCGATCCGACGCGCGACCTCGGGGTCCAGAGCGAGCTCCCGGGCTCTCCGAGCCAGCGCCTCGGCGTCCGGAGGGGGGATGAGCGTGTGGGCCAGGTCGACCGCGGGCGCGCTCGCGGCTTCGCCCTGGGCTTCCGCCCGCCGGTCGAAGAGCGCGTAGTGCGCCTGGGCCGAGAGGTCGGCAACGGTCTCGGACACCGCGCCCCGCAGGAGGTTCAACCGATCCAGGGCACCGGCCAGCTCTGGATGGCGCGAGAAGGTCTCTCCTCGCTCGCCCAGGCGAACCAACATGTGGAGCAGCCCCTCGATCAGGCGCGAGCGCAAGCCCAGCGTGGTTCGGGTCGCGTAGAGGCGGAGGACCGCGCGTTCCAGGGCATCGCAAGGCCGCAGCGAATCGATGTCGTAGTGAGCCAGGGCCCTCCGGACGAGCGCCAGGAACCCCGGATCGATGCCGGCTCCCTCGGCCGTGAGACGACGCAGGTACATGGCCATGCGCGCGTCGTTCGACGGGCCGAGCTCGTCGACGGCGAGCCGACTCGGCGCCGTGTCAAAGAGCGTCTCGATGTCGGCAAAGAGCTCCACCACGCCTGCGAGCTGTGCGAACTGCGCCTGGAACGCCTCCGACGCATCTGCGACGGGTGCTTCGAGCACCTGGACCAGGCGCTCGGCTCGCTCCGGATTCACGTCGTAGCCCATCAGGAGGCGACGCGTTTCCGAACGCAGTGCGCCGATGCCCGCAGCCCGCTGCGATGCGGGCAGCTTGCTCGCGCGCTTGGGAGCTACCTGCCGGGCGCGGTCGAAGAAGATGTCGAGGGGATCCGCTTCCGGGGCGAGCTCGAGTGGACGCGCGGTCGGTTTCTCGGACTCCGCTTCCAGACTGGGCTCGATCACCAGGAGCACGTCACCGGCCGATACGCGCTCGCCCGCCCGGGCGACGACCTCGCGCACCGTGCCCGCAACGGGCGCGAAGAAGGCCGTCTCGGTCTTCATCGCCTCCAGCAGGCCGAGCCGTTGCCCGGCTTCGACGGTCTGTCCGGGCTCAACCGCCAGCTCGATCACGAGAGCGGGAGCCGGTGCGCGGACCTTGCCGCCGATGTCGCGCTGAACGCGCTGGTGACGACCGTCGATCTCGATGCTGAGCTCGACCTCCGACTCGCTGACCAGGATCTGGTGGCGACGCTCCCCGACGAAGAGCGTGCGCGTGTGCGGCCCCTCCTCGAGAACTCGCACCTGGGCCACGCGATCCTCGAGATGCACGCGGTAGGACCAGTTTCCGATTGCGTACACGGTGAGTCGGTAGGGCACGCCGCCAAAGACGAGATCGACTGCGGTTCCCATCGACGGTGGGATCTTCTGTGGACGTCCACCCTCCGCATAGAAGTTCGCGCGCACGGCTTCTCGCTCACGTTGATAGACGTGGACCGCGGCCAGGAGAAGCGCCTCGATGCAGGGCTCCGGAGTGGAATCGAGGCGGGCCTCCGAGAGCCACTCCGTGTGGACACCTCCGGCGCGAAAGCGGGGATCCTTCAACACATCCAGCAAGAAGCCCTTGTTGGTCATCCCCCCATCGATGACGACGCGCACGTCGGAGACCGCCCGCTCGAGTCTGGCTCGCGCCTCCTCGCGTGTCGCGCCGTGCGCCATGATCTTGGCGATCATGGAGTCGAACTCGGCCGGGATGGTGCCTCCCACCGCGACGCCCGCGTCGACTCGAATCCCCGGACCCGACGGGAGGTCGAGCAGCATGACGACTCCGGGACTCGGAGCGAAATCCGCAGAGGGATCCTCGGCGCACAGACGCACCTCCATCGAGCAGCCGCGCGCGGGCGGCTCCACGTCGGGAAGCCGGTCACCGCGGGCGATGCGAATCTGCCACTTGACGAGATCGAAGCCGTTCAGGAGCTCGGTGATCCCGTGCTCGACTTGCAGCCGCGGATTCACCTCGAGGAAGTAGAACGATCCGTCAGCGGCCACGAGGTACTCGCAGGTTGCGACGCCCACGTAGCTGGCCTCGCGGAGCAGTCGGATCGACGCCTCGGGGATCTCGCGCACGAGGCCGTCGGGAAGCTCCGGTGGGGGCGCCTCCTCGACGATCTTCTGGTGCTTGCGCTGCACCGAGCAATCGCGCAGGCCGAGCGCGAGCACCCCGCCGTGCCGATCCGCGGCGAGCTGGACCTCCACATGACGCGCCGCGCCAATCTGTGACTCGAGGAAGAGCGTGGAGTCGCCGAACGCGTGCGCCGCCTCTGCGGAAGCGCTCTGGAACGAAGATCTCAGCTCTTCGGCCGTGCGCACCAAGCGGATGCCGCGCCCTCCGCCGCCGGCCGACGCCTTCAACATCACGGGAAAGCCCAGGCGACGAGCGTGCCGGGAGAGCTCAGTGAGATCGATCGGGCCACCACTCCAGGGCACCACGGGCACGCCCGCCGCCTCCGCGAGTCGCTTGGACCGGATCTTGTCCCCGAGCAGCCGCATCGTCTCGGAGCTCGGTCCCAGGAAAATCAGCCCGGTGGCCTCGAGCTTCTCGACGAACGCCGGATCCTCCGCCAGAAATCCCCAGCCCGGCCAGACGGAATCCGCCCGGGTCGCGCGCAGCGCGGCCAGCATCCGGTCGCGATCGAGATAGGCGGGTTTCTCTGCGCCTTCGACGCGCCGCAGCGCGGAGCCCAAGGCTATGGCCTCGTCGGCCTCGCGCACAAACGGCGCGAAGCGATCGGGGTCGGTGTAGAAAGAGATACCGACGAGATCCGTCCCCTCTTCCGTGCGAAGCTCACGAATCGCGCGCAGACAGCGCGTCGCCGCCTCGCCGCG
>JAUXJB010000115.1 GCA_030624945.1 Deltaproteobacteria bacterium
GACGCTGTCGATAGCCGGCGGGCCGACGATGGGCGGGACTGAAGAACAGGACTGAGACAAGGGCTGTAGCCCTTGGCAGGGCGCAGCGTGACTCGCTCAGTGAGTCTCACCCCGGAAGACGGCGGTCATAGCGGATTAGAGAAAGCCGTAGAGGCGTCGATGATTCGGTGCTCGCGCGTGTTTTCTCCACCTTGTTCGGGCTCGCTGCGACCCCGAAAGAGGCTATCCGAGGGGAATTTCGCCAGCTATGACGAGCGTCATATCGAGGCATAAGTCTGACGTACGACGGCGACGCGTGGCGCGTATCCGGTTACTTCATCCGCTAGCTACGAGTTGTGGGACAGGCGGAGCTCCACCTCGAAGCCACCGTCGGGGTGGTTTCGGGCGGATACGTCGGCGTCCATTCTGTCGGCCAGGCCCTGTACCAGCGCCAGCCCGATACCGGTTCCCTTCGTCCGGCGTGTGAGCTCGTTCTCGCCCCGATAGAAGGCCTCGAAGATCCGTCGGTGGTGTTCACGAGCGACGCCCGGGCCGTAGTCACGCACACGGATCGCGACCCCGCCGTCGACCGCACAGGCGTGCAAACAGATCTCCTTGCGCTCCGCCTCGCGGGCGTACTTGAGCGCGTTGTCGATCAGGTTGAACAGGAGCTGCTCGAGCGCGTCGGGGTCGTGTGTGGCGGGGGGCAGACCCGGCTCCAGCTCCAGCACGAGCTCGAAGCCCTCCGCTCGCGCGTGGGGCTGGAGGAGCTGGACCACGTGGCGCAGCAGGTCCTCGATGGACCGGGTGACGAGCACGTCATCGCTCTTCTGTGTCTCGAGCCTGGAGAACTCGAGGACGTTGTTGATCAGGCGCGTGAGGCGCTCTGACTCCGAGGTGATGGTGTCGTAGTACTCCCGCCGCTTTGCCTCCTCGGGCACCATGCCGTCGCGCAGCATCTCGGCGTACATGCGGATGGCCGTGAGCGGGGTCTTCAACTCGTGCGACACGGCGGCGGCAAAGTTGCTGCGCCTCTCCGCGAAATGCACGGCTGTGGCTACCCTGCGGTAGATGGCCCAGAGGCCTGCGGTGCTGGCGATGACGAGCAGAAGGCCGATCGCGTAGACGTAGCGGATCCCTCCCTCGTCGGGCAGCGCGGCCAGGCTGAGGCGCGCGCTCAGCGCTTCGAAAGGCTCTCCGAAGCGGTGCTGGTAGACGAAGCGATCGGTCGGCAGGAGGGTCATGCGCTTTGCGTCCGCGACGAGAGACTGCGTGGTCCGGAACTCCAGCTCGACGAACTGCCGCAGGCCGCTCGCGCCGAGAACGCGTGCCTCCAGCCAGCGGGTGAAGCGCGTGAGGTCCAGCAGGACCCCCTGCTGATAGGGACCCCTCTCGGGGATCACGACGGTGCGGTAGAGGACCAGCTCAGCGCTGCCCAGAGTCGTACCCACCATCGGAGACGGTCCCATGGGAGCGGGCAATCGGCCGGGCGCGTTGGCGGTGCTGGAGGCCGACAGACGACTGATTCCCGCAAGGGCCGTCCGCTCCGTGCGGCGCGAGCGCGGCTCGGTCTTGCGCGCGAGCTCGAGCGCATCCCTCGACTGCAGCTCCGGCGGCGCCGTGGCCGGGAGCTCGGCGAGAGGGGCGGCGGCTTCGTCCTCGTCCAGCATCTCCGCATAGCCGAACTGCTCGGGCTGGCTCTCCGAGATCGCGACGCGTCGCTCCTGCCGCATCTTTGACGCCAGGTTCAGCCGATCCAGGACCCGATAGGGAGACGGGGACTCGTTCGGCTTGCTCTCCTCCTCGAGCCCGGCGAGGGCCTCCTCCTGCGCGATCTCCCCGCGTCCCGTGAGGAGGTCGAGCTTCTGAACCGTGCGCGTGGTACCCGGATCCTGGTCCGCCTCCCCCGCCTCCTTCTGGAACAACTCCGCCTGGAGATCCCGTCGCTTTGCTTTGCCGCCGAGCGCCGGCGAACCGGAGCCGAGCTTGCGGAGGACGCCCCCCGATTCGTACCCGTGCGGGGTGCTCAGCGTTCCGCGCTCGTCGAGCTGAAAATATCCGACCACGAAATCGTGGGACGGCGGGCCCGAGAGCGGGGAGGCCGCGCCGGACGGACCGACGCCGAAGTAGTCGTACGCGGGACGCCCCTCTTCCTCGCGCAGGAACTCGCTCAGCGCTCGCTCGGCCTCGTCGAAGACGCGGGAGGCCACCGCTGCATGGCGCACCTCCCGCTCCCGATCGAGACTCTCCAGTGCGCGCGAGAGGAGCAATCCGAGCAGCACCAGCAGCACCAACCCGAGCGCCAGGAACCCCACGCGGACGCGGCGAATCACGAGATCACCCCCCGAACCGGTAGCCCGCGCCGCGCACCGTCTCGATCAGCGACGTCGCTCCCGTGCCCAGGCCGAGCTTCTTGCGCAGCTTGGCCATCTGCATGTCCACGCTCCGCGTCTCCACACGCTCGGGGTTGGCAGCTCCCCAGATCTGGGAGAGGAGCATGCGCCGGCTCACGATGCGCCCCCGCTCGCGCAGGAAGAGCGCCAGGATCGCGAGCTCGCGCGCGGTCAGGTCGACCTGCGCATCCCCTTTGCTCGCGCGCAGGCTCGGAGGGTCGATCTGCCAGTCGCCAAAATCGAACGCGCACTGCTGGGGCGCGGGCAGACTGCCCGAGCGACGCAGGATCGCCTCCACCCGCGCGACGAGCTCGGCCACGGAGAAGGGCTTGGTCACGTAGTCGTCCGCCCCGGCCCGGAAGCCGGCCAGAACGTCTTCCTCACTGCCGCGCGCGGTGAGCATGAGGATCGGCAGGTGCGCGTGCCGCTCGCGGAGCGCCTCGCAGACTTCGAAGCCGCTCAGACCGGGCAGCATGATGTCGAGCACGACCAGTGCGTAGCGGTTGCTGAGCCCCTCGCGCAGACCGGACTCACCGTCCTCGATGCCCGTCGGCACGTACCCGTGGTAGGCCAGTACGTCACAGAGGCCGCGACGAATTGGCTCCTCGTCTTCCACGACGAGGATCTCGAGCTCTTGCGGCGCCATCTCCAGAGTATCGGCTACTTCGCGGCCTGTTGCGTAAAGAGAATGTAAACGCAGCTCCTCTGTCTTTACAGAGCCTTTGGCGTCATTCGGCTCGTATTGACCGACACTTATCTCATGACAACGGAGCGGATTCTGCCGCTCGTGAGAACAAGAGGAGCCAAGCATGACCTTCTTCCAACGCTTCATCACCCTGGCGAGGGCCGACGCGCACGGGGTACTCGACTCGCTCGAGGATCGCTCGCTGATCCTCAAGCAGTGCCTGCGCGAGGCGGAGCTCGAGCTCGCCCAGAAGCGGCTGCGGCGCGACGAGCTCGCAAACTGGCTGGAGCTGCTGGGGCGGCAGCGCGAGCAGCTGGATGGGCGCGCGGCCTCCCTGGACGATGACATCCACCTCGCGCTCGGACGCGATGAGGAGAGCCTCGCGCGCTTCTCGATCCGGCGTCTGCTCTCCACGCGCAAGCAGCTCGAGCTGCTCGGCGAGCAAGAGCGAGTTGCGCGCAACGAGCGCGACCGCCTGAGCGAGAAGCTCGAGGAACAGGAGCGCGAGCTCGAAGAGCTACGCGATCACGTGGAGGCGGAGCTCGCCCACGAACGCGCGCTCGCGGGAGCAACCGGTAATGACCGGGACTGCCGCGACCAGGACGTATCCGGGTCTGCCGGGGTACGCGATGAAGAAGTGGACCTGGAGCTCCTCCGCCGCCGCGAGCAGCGCGAGAGCGGGGGGAGCCGGGCATGAGGTGCTGGAACGGTTTCGGACGGAGCCTGCTCTTCGCGTTTCTCTGTGCGGGCGCGTCCGTCTTCTACCTGGGTGCGGCGCAGATCTTCCTGGGCTGGCGCCTCGCCTTCGCGAGCGCCCTGCTGCTGGCCGCGGTGGCCTATCTACTCGGCGTCGCGCGCCGCCCGACGAGCGGGATCGCGGCCGCCGGAGCCACGGGGCTGTGCGGGCTCGGCCTGCTCCTGCTCGGAGCCACGGGCTCCGAGCTCGCAGTGGCGCTGGCGGCTCTGATCGGGCTCTTTCGCTCCGGCCTGCTCTACTCCGATCGGGGCGACGGCGCGAGCGGGTTTGCTCGCCGCTTCGCCCTCGAGGCCGGCCTGCTCGGCGCGGGTCTGGCGCTCGGCGCCTATCTGCTCCACGGCAGCCTGTTCCCGGAAGCCGGCGCCCTCTGGGGCTTCTTCCTGGTGCAGAGCGCCTTCTTCCTGTTCGCGCCGGCAGCCGCCGGGCGCAGCCGGGAATCCGAGCCCCGGGAGATCGACCCGTTTGAACGAGCCTGTCGCCGCGCCCGCGCGCTGCTTCAGCAGACCCCTTGACGCTCATGCGAACGCCACATGCAAAAGAGGAGACCCCTACCATGACCGACTCGATTTCTCAGCGAATCGCGAACCTGTGGAGAACACCGGCCGCTGTGAGGCTCGGCGCACTGGTCGCGCTCGTGGCCGTCACCGCGGTGATCGCCCACGCGAAGGCGCCGGGTCCGCTCTCGACGCAGACCCCCAGCGTCGTTGCGCCCATCGTCCCGAGCGGCACGCCCCGCATCGAGGCCGTGTTCGTGCTCGACACGACGGGCTCGATGACGGGCCTGATCGAGGGCGCCAAGCAGAAGATCTGGTCGATCGCCAATCAGATCGCGAGCGCCCAGACCACGCCGGAGATCCGCATGGCCCTGATTGGCTACCGCGACCGCGGGGATGCGTACGTAACCCGTCACTTCCCACTGGACCAGGACATCGATGCCCTGTACGGGCATCTCCAGCGCTTCCAGGCTGGCGGCGGTGGCGACGGGCCCGAAGCGGTGAACCAGGCCCTGCACGAGGCCGTGACCGCGATGGACTGGAGCGACGACCCCGGCGTCTACAAGGTGATCTTCCTGGTGGGCGACGCCCCGCCGCACATGGACTACCAGAACGACGTCCGCTATGCCGACTCCGTCGAGCTCGCGAACGCGCGCGGCATCGTGGTCAACACGATCCAGTGTGGATCCGATCCGAACACGGCCCGCGTCTGGCAGGAGATCGCGCGCCTGAGCCAGGGGGAGTACGCGTCGATTGCCCAGGACGGCGCGATGGTCGCGATGACCACGCCGATGGACGAGGAGCTCGCGCGGCTGAACCGCGAGATGAGCGCGACGGTCGTGGCGTACGGCGAGGCGGAGCAGCGGGACGAGCTTCTGGGCAAGCTGCGCCGGACCTTCCGGGCACTGCCCTCGGCGGTGGCCTCGCGCCTGGCCTACTTCGACAAGAAGGGCGGCGCGTTGAACTCTGGACGAGCCGACCTGGTGGACGCGATCAGCGCGGGCGAGGTCGATCTCGACGAGCTCCCCGCGACCTCCATGCCGGAGGAGATGCGCGACCTGAGCGCCGAGGAGCGTGACGGCTACATCGCCGAGAAGGCGAAGGCGCGGCAGGATGTCCAGGAGCGCATCTCGGTCCTCGTGAAGAAGCGAGACGCGTACCTGGAGGAGGAGGCCGAGAAGCGTCGGGCCGAGGGCAAGGCCGAGTCCTTCGACGACAAGGTCTTCGAGACCATCCGCAACCAGGCCGCCAGCAGGGGGATCGCCTACTGAGGCGCGCC
>JAUXJB010000202.1 GCA_030624945.1 Deltaproteobacteria bacterium
TCCCGAAGATCTCGGGCAGCCTCGACCAGCCCTGCACTCCGGCGGCCGCGAGCAAGAGGACCCCGGCACCCAGGTGCAGGGTGACGGCCAGCGGCGAGGCCGCGACGAAGAGGGCGAACAGGCCGAAGATCAGAACCACGCAGCCGAAGCTCGCGAACAGCGCCGCCACGGCTCGCCTCCTAGCGCCAGCGCAGCGAGTCGATCGCCGCGCGCGCCAGGGAGAGGAAGATCAGAACCATCGCCCCGAAGTAGGCCAAGTCCTCCGAGCGCAGCTGCCCCCGCAAGCCCTGCTCGTAGTGGGTGGACGTGCCGAGATACCGCAGCAACTCGCTCACGCGCTCGTTCTCCCCGCCTTCGGCCGCAGCGGGCAGCACGAGCAGCAAGAGCGCCGCCACGATGCCGACCGCCGCGGCGATGATCTGGTTCTGCGTCAAGGCCGAGACGAAGCAGCCCATGGCGGCGAGTCCCGCGCCGTAGCAGAAGAGCGAGAGCAGTCCCGAGAGCGTCTGCGCCACCTCCGGGTTTCCGTACAGGAAGAGCAGGCCGGGGTAGAGGGCGGTCATGACCACGAGCAGGGCGACCACGACCAGGACCGCGAGGTACTTCCCGATGACGATCTCCCAGACACTCACGGGGCTCGTCAGCAGCAACTCGATCGAGCCCGTCGCGCGCTCTTCGGCAAAGGCTCGCATGGTGAGCAGCGGGACGAGGATCAGGAACACGATCGCGAAGGTGAAGAACGCGGGTGCGATCACGACGTCGTTCAGATTCCACTGCTCCAGCAGATGCAACATGCCGAGCGCCTGGATCTGCTGCAGCTGGGTCAGGAAGAGACCCAGGCTCGCGAAGAAGATGAAGCCCGCGAAGACCGCGTACGCGGAGAAGATCACGTACGCGACGGGCGTCGCGAAGATCGAGCGAATCTCACGGCCGGCGATCGCAGGTATGTGCCTCATGCCCGCGCCTCCCCGCCGCCGAGCGCCGCCCCCGCGGCCTCGACCTTTTGCAGAAAGACCTGCTCCAGGGTGCCTTGCTCGTGTACCTCGGACAGGGGGCTGTCCAGGCGCATCTGGCCGTAGGCGAGGATCATCACGCGCTGACAGATCGCTTCGACCTCGGGGAGCAGATGCGTGGAGAGAATGATCGTGCGACCCCTCTCCTCGCTCAGCGAGAGGATGAGGGCACGGATCTCGCTGATCTGCACGGGGTCCAGTCCGGAGGTCGGCTCGTCGAGCACGAGGACCGGGGGGTCGTGGACGAGCGCCTGGGCCAGCCCCACGCGCTGGCGAAATCCCTTCGACAGGGTCCGGATCACGCGTCCCGGCACCTCCTCGAGTCCACAGACCTCGAGGGCGTGTTCGACCTTGCGCGCGCGTTCGCGGCGCGGCACGTCGTTGAGAGCCGCCACGTAGCGAACGTAATCCGCGACGCGCATCTCGGGATACAGGGGGGGCACCTCGGGCAGGTACCCGACGGCGCGCCGGGCCGCGGTGGCCTCGCGATCCAGCGCGTGACCGGCGATCGTGACGTGCCCGGCCGTCGCGGGCAGATAGCCGGTGAGCACGCGCATCGCGGTGGTCTTGCCCGCACCGTTCGGGCCCAGCAAGCCGACGACCTCGCCCTCCGCGACCTCGAACGATACGTCGCGCAGGGCCACCAGGTTGCCGTAGCGCTTGGTGAGTCCCTCGACCTTGATCACCTCTCACCTACCCCGTTCGGAAACAGGTCGACCACGATGCTGGACACCCCCGGAGCCGCATCGAGAACCTGTTTTCGCTTGGCGGATCGCTCGTGCTTCGCTGCCGTCATGCTCGTCAGGGGCGGGAGTGGCGACGAGGTTAACCACGCCCCCGCTCGCGAGCAACTCGCGGATCCAGAGCTTCGCGCAGCGAGTCTCCCAGCATGTGGAAGCCCAGCAGGGTGACGAGGATGGCCAGGCCCGGGAACAGGATCAGGTGGGGATAGGACCGCATCGCCGCGAAGCCGTCGCTCGCGAGCACGCCCCAGCTCGAGAAGGGTGGCTGGATCCCCAGCCCGATGAACGAGAGGGTCGACTCCGTGAGGATGGCCGCCGGGATCCGGAAGGTCGCGGTGACCAGGATCGGACCGGTGATGTTCGGGAGGATGTGCCGCCAGAGCAGGCGCCCCCCGCCCACGCCCGTCGCGCGCGCCGCCTCGACCCAGGGCTCCTCCCGCGCCTGCAGGACCAGCGCGCGCACCAGGCGCGCGACGGCCACCCAACCGACCAGACCCAGCGCCGCGATCAGCGCGAGGACGCGCCGGTATAGATCGGGAACTCCCCCCATGACTTCCTGGAGGACCTCCGTGAGCAGGACGATCACCAGGATGTCGGGCAGCGAGTAGATCACGTCCACCGTGCGCATCATCCAGCCGTCGAGCCGGCCGCCCACGTACCCGGAGATCCCGCCATAGGCCAGCCCGATCGCAACGGCGATGAGTGTCGACCCCACCGCGATCAGGAGCGAGACTCGCGCTCCCTCCGCGATGCGCGCGAACTGGTCGCGCCCGAGCGCATCGGTGCCCATCCAATGCTCGCGCGTCGCTCCTTCCAGCGTGTGGAAGGCGTCCTGCTGATCGAAGGCGTAGCCCGAGACGCCGTCGCCCAGCAACGCCATGCAGATCAGCACAGCCACGACCACGCCACCCGTCCGGCCGAGGCCGCTCACGTCCGCTCTCCCCCGATCCGGATGCGTGGATCGAGCCACCCGTAGAGCAGATCGACGAGTAGGTTCGCGAGCACCACCATGGCCGCATAGACCAGCGTCACCCCCAGCACGAGGGGGTAGTCGCGATTCGTCACGGCGGTGACGAAGAAGCGACCGACGCCCGGGATCGCGTAGATCTTCTCCACGACGAAGGAGCCGGTCAGCAGGATCGCGAGCAGCGGACCAAAGTAGGTGAGGACCGCGAGCAACGCGTTGCGGAGCACGTGATGGCGACGCACTCGCCCCTCGGAGAGGCCTTTCGCCCGCGCGGTGCGCACGTAGTCGAGGTCGACGACGTCGATGACCGACGTGCGGGTGAGCTGCGCGATGTAGGCCAGGGGCAGCGCGGCCAGCGTCAACGCGGGCAGGACGACGTAGCTCCCGCCCTCCCAGAGCCCGGCGGGAAGCCAGTTCAGGTAGAGGCCTACGCCCAGGATCAGGCCCGCGCCGAGTACGAAGCTCGGAACGGACATCCCCAGGACGGAGAGCAGCATCACGACCCGGTCGAGCGCGCTGGTGCTCCGCACGCCCGCCGCGAGCCCCAGGGACACACCGCCTACCAGCGCGATCGCCAGGGCCAGCGTCCCGAGCTGCGCGGACACGGGCAAGGCCTCGCCGAGGATCTGCGCGACGTCTCGTCCCACGTACTTGTACGACGGGCCCAGGTCCCCTCGCACCAGCCCGCCGAGGTAGCTCGCGTACTGGTACCAGAGCGGCTCGTCCAGCTGGTAGCGGGCCTCGATGTTTCTCAGGATCTCCGGCGGGAGCGCCTTCTCTCTGTCGAAAGGTCCACCCGGCAGAAAGCGCAGCAGGGCGAAGGTCACGGTCGCCACGACCAGGAGAACGGGGATGCCCTGCAGGAGCCGCAGCAACGCGTAGCGGATCACTCTACGTCCACCTCCTCCAGAAAGAA
>JAUXJB010000225.1 GCA_030624945.1 Deltaproteobacteria bacterium
CATCGATCACGGCAGCCGCCGACCGGACGCACACACCCACCTCGAATGGATCGCGAGCCAGGTCCGGGGGCTGGCGAAGGACCTGCTCGTCTACATCGCCCACATGGAGGTCGCCGAGCCCTCGATCCCGCAAGCGATTGCCGAGTGCGCGGCGGCGGGCGTGACGGAGCTCTTCGTGCATCCCCTGTTCCTCGTGCCCGGACGCCACCTGACCGAGCAGATCCCGAACCTGGTAGAAGAGGCCGCGAGCCGCCACCCCGGGCTCCGTGTCCGGATCACCGCCCAGGTGGGCAGCGCGCCGGGCATCGCCGAGCTGATTCTGGCAACACTCCACGAAGTCTGATTTGCCGGACCCAGCCCGTGTCCGATATTGTCGCGCGCCTCGACCTGCAAGGAGTCCCGCATGGCCAGGATCAACCAAAGCTACCTCTTGCTCACCAGTGGCTATCTCTTCCCCGAGATCGGCCGGCGGGTCGCGACCTTCTCCGAGCGGAATCCCGAAGCCCAGCTGATCCGCCTCGGCATCGGCGATGTCGTGCTGCCCCTGCCCGAGAGCGTGCGCGAGGCCATGCACCGGGCGATCGACGAGCTCGGGACCGAGGAGGGCTTTCGCGGCTACGGACCCGAGCAGGGCTACGAGTTCCTGCGCGAGGCGATCGCGGAGCACGAGTTCGCCCCGCGGGGAGTCGACATCTCCCCGGACGAGATCTTCGTCTCCGACGGCGCGAAGTGCGACAGCGGGAACATCCAGGAGATCTTCGCGACGAGCGCGCGCGTCGCCGTTCCCGATCCGGTCTACCCCGTCTACGTGGACACCAACGTGATGGCGGGCCGAAGCGGCGCGGCCGACGCGAGCGGCGCCTACGAGGGCCTCGTCTACATGCCCTGCCGCGAGGAGAACGGCTTCCTGCCCGAGCCCCCCGACGGCCCCGTGGACCTCGTGTACCTGTGCTTCCCGAACAACCCGACCGGCGAGGTCGCCAGCATGGAGGAGCTCGCGCGCTGGGTCGCCTACGCCAGGGAGTGTGGCGCGATCCTGCTGTTCGACGCCGCCTACGAGGCGTACATCTCGGATAGCCAGATCCCGCACTCGATCTTCGAGGTGCCGGGCGCGCGCGAGTGTGCGATCGAGTTCCGGAGCTTCTCCAAGACTGCGGGCTTCACGGGCGTGCGCTGCGCGTTCGTGGTGATCCCCAGGGAGCTCATGGGCAGCGACGTGGACGGCCGCCCGGTCGAGATCTGGAGCCTCTGGCACAGGCGCCAGACCACCAAGTTCAACGGCGCGTCCTACCCCGTACAGGTCGGAGCCGCGGCCTGTTACAGCGAGCGCGGCCGCACAGAGATCCGCGCGAACGTCGCCTACTACATGGAGAACGCCCGGATCATCCGCGAGGCGCTAGGCCGGACCGGCCTGCGAGTCTACGGCACCGTGAACGCCCCCTACGCGTGGGTCAAGACTCCCGACGGGGTCTCCTCCTGGGATCTCTTCGACCAACTACTCGAGAACGCACACGTTGTCGGGACACCGGGCGCGGGGTTCGGTGCCAGCGGCGAGGGGTTCCTGCGGCTCTCGGCCTTCGCGAAGCGGGACCGCGTCGAGGAGGCCATGGTGCGCATCTCGAAGACCCTGGGCTCCTGAGCGAGGTCTTACCGAGTGTCCTGTTCCGGGAACCCCAGATCCTCGAGCTTGCGCGCGACGTCGCCGCCGTGTGTCCGAACGCTGACATCCTTGTCGATGTACCGGATGACGCCGTCGGAATCGATGTAGAAGGTCGTGCGACCGGCGAACATCCGAGCGAAGCGCAGCACGCCGTAGGCCTTCGCAACGGTCCCCTTGGGATCCGATAGGAGCGGGAAATTCGCAGCGAGGGACTCCGCAAACTCCTTGTTCTTCTCGAGCGAATCCAGGCTCACCATGAAGTAGGCGACGTCGAAACGTCGGATCGCGTCGGCGCTGTCACGCAGCGACTCCAGCTCCAGCGTTCAGCCGGGTGTAAAGGCCCGCGGGAACCAGGCCAGCACAACAGCCTGTTTCCCTGCAAACTGCGAGAGCTTGTAGGTATTGCCGTCGGAGCCGGCCAGCGAGAAGTCCGGCGCGCGCTCCCCGACCTCGAGGGCGGGCGCGCTCCCCGCCAAGGGAAACAGGAACAGCCATGCGACCGCGAACCATCTGGGACACTTCATGCCCGCCATTCTCTCAGAACGGCGAGCCCTTGCAAGTGGGGACCTGACGAGGCGGGCGCCCCTCAGTCCCAGAGGTCGATCATTCGCTCGCAGCGCTCGATGCGCGCGGAGTCGCCATCCCCCACGCGTTTCGCGTACATCTCCAACTCGAGCATCTTGCGGTTCACCCAGCTGGCGGCCAGGTCGAAGCGGTCCGCGCTCGCCTGCGCCTGCCGGAGCAGCTCGGCAGCCACGATCACGTGGATGACCATCTCGGCGACAGAACGCGCCGAGAGCAGCGCGTAGGCCGGGTCTCGGAGCAATGCGACTGATACCTCCTCGATCCGCTCGATACCGGCGCGGACCTTTTCGGCCAGGGGAATCAAGGGCGCATCGGACAGGGAGTCGAGCTCCTTGCGAAGCTCGTCGAAGACGATCGTCAGCGCCCCCTTCCCTATCTCCTTCAGCGCGAAGGACACCTGGATCTCGGACGTGCCCTCGTAGATCGTCGTGATGATGCCGTCCAGGTGGAGCTTGCCCACGGTGCTCTCGGCCATGAATCCGATCCCCCCGTGTACCTGGATGGCAGAGCGCGAGATGTCGTCGCACGACTCTGTCGCCAGGTACTTGGCGAGCGGGGTGAGCAGCCGATAGCGAACCGTGTTCCGCTCCTGGATGCGCTGCAGCTCGGCACGCTCCGGCTCGGAGATCTCCGACCCCCGCTCCAGGTAGGCGTCGATGGCGTGGTTTCGGTCGACCAGAACGCAGCAGCGATACAGCAGCGCGCGGCTGCCCTCGAGGTTCATGATCATGCGCGAGAGCATGTTCTTCATCAGGGGCTGAGCGCCGATCGGCACGCCGAACTGCTTGCGCTGGCCCGCGTAGCTCACGGCTTCCTGGACCGCTGCCTCGGCGATCCCGACGGCCTGCGCGGCCACCCCGAGCCGTGCGTTGTTCATCAGGTCGAGCATGGCCTTGAAGCCATCGCCCTTGATTCCCATCCGCCAGGCTTC
>JAUXJB010000204.1 GCA_030624945.1 Deltaproteobacteria bacterium
ATCGGTCCGGGCGGAGCCCTGACCGTGGTGCATCACGCTAAGAACTGCGGGCTGGCCGCGGCCCGCAACTCGGGTCTGCGCAGGGCACGTGGGCGCTACGTCGGCTTTCTCGATGACGACGACCGCTTGCTCCCGCACCATCTGGCGGCACTGCTGCCCCAGCTGAAGCTCGGGGCCCGGGTCGTACAGGGTGATGTGCGAAGCGTGCTCGAGGTGCCGGCTCATCCACTGCCGTACACGAAGAGCCTCGCGGTCCACTACCAGTTCGACTATGACCCCGCGACGTTTCCGATTGAGAACAGCTTCCCCGTGCACTCCCTACTCTGCGAGCGCGAGCTCGTGGTCGAGTCGGGTGGATTCGACGAGACGCTTCCGGTGCTGGAGGACTGGGACCTCTGGCTGCGCGTGTTTCAGGTCGCGGCGCCGATACGGGTGCGGCGCGTCACGAGCGAGGTTCGTCAGCGCTCCGACGAGAGCAATATGACCGCCCAGAACCGCGGCTGCTGGTCCGACGTCTGCGCGCAGATCTACGGTAAGACCCTGGAGCTGGAACTTCGCGATCCACTGCTGCGCAGGCGGCGCCTTGCGTACCTGCTCAAGCTAGCCGAGGAAGGACGACATCCCTTCCCGCACGGCGCTGGCACCTGGCTCCAAGGGGACGACGGGCTCTGGCCCATCCATCCCGAGGGCCTGGAGGCGACCCCATGAGGCTGAAGGTCCTATTCGTTTTCGGGACACGACCCGAGGCGATCAAGCTTGCGCCCGTCATCTCCGCAATGCGCGAGCGGAACGAGTTCGACGTGCGCATTTGCGTGACCTCGCAGCATCGCGTCATGCTCGACCAGGTGCTGGCCACCTTCGGGATCGAGCCCGACTTCGATCTCGACCTGATGCGACCTGATCAGGGGCTGGGCGAGCTCACCGCTCGAATTCTCGAGGCATTGTCGGGGGTGCTGACGAAGGTACAGCCGCACTGGGTCGTCGTTCAGGGAGACACGACGACCACGCTGGCCGCCGGAATTAGCGCGTTCTACCAGTCCATCCCGGTCGCGCATGTCGAGGCTGGACTTCGTACGGGTGACCTCGAGGCGCCGTTTCCCGAGGAGCTCAACCGCCGTGCGGTAGATCTCCTGGCGCGCCTGTGCTTCGCTCCCACGGAGCTCGCGGCGGAACGCCTTCGATCCGAGGATGTGCCCGAATCTCGGATCCGCGTGACCGGGAACACGGGGATCGATGCGATGCTTCGAGCCCTCGAGCTACCTTGCGATCTGGGAGCACTCACCTCGGCCGATGATGCGCGCCGGATGATTCTCGTGACCACGCATCGTCGCGAGAGCTTTGGCGCGCCGATGCAGCGCATCTGCGACGGGATTCGCGAGGTTGCGGTGCGATATCCCGAGCACGTGCAGGTCGTGCTCCCAGTCCATCCGAACCCGAACGTGGAAGGGCCTGTGCGCGCGGCGCTCGAGTCCGTCCCCAACGTTCTGCTCGTGCCGCCCATGGACTACGTCGCGTTCGCGCACCTGCTCGCGCGCGCGCACCTGGTGCTCACGGACTCGGGGGGGATTCAGGAGGAGGCAGCCAGCCTCGGAAAGCCCGTGCTGGTGATGCGCGAGACGACCGAACGTCGGGAGGGTATCGACGCCGGCTGCGCAGTGCTCGTGGGTACGGATCCAGCTCGGATCGCGGCGCAGGTGGATCGGCTTCTCTCGGACCCAGCGTTGTATCAGAAGATGGCGAGCCCCACGGCAGTTTACGGCGATGGTCATGCGTCGGATCGGATCTGTGACGCTCTTGCCGCAACGGAGGAGCCGAGCGGATGAGCGTGATCGAACGCGGCGCCGCCTGGGTGCGGCGCTACAGCATTCGCGGTGAAGGGATTGCGATCAGCTCGCGTAAGGTCAGCTCCTACCCCGAGGTCAGCGGCTACTTCATACCGACGCTGCTCTCGATCGGCGAGCGCGATCTGGCGCTGCGCTATGCCTCCTGGCTGTGCGAGATCCAGCGGCCGGATGGATCCTTCGGCGGGGCGGGCGATCCCCAACCCTTTGTGTTCGATACCGGTCAGGTCCTGCGCGGCTGGGTGGCACTACTCGGCGAGCTGCCAGAGCTGGAGAAGCCTGTGCGCCGCGCGTGTGACTGGGTCATCGCAACGGCAGACCCGCGGACGGGGCGCCTGCAGATGCCGGAGGCCGGCGGGGCCTGGAGCCTCGGGGCGCGTGGGGAGGTGAGCGAGGCCATTCACCTCTACGTGCTTGCCCCCCTCGCGCGCGCGGGCGCCGTTCTGGGAGAGCGGCGCTATACCGATTTCGTCCGCAAGAGCTCGGACTACTACCTGACCCAGCTTCCACTGACGGACTTCACCCAGCCCAACGCCTTGACGCACTTCTTCGCGTACGTGCAGGAGGCGCTGCTCGAGCTGGGCTACGAAGAGCAGGCGCGCGCGGGCATGGAGTCGGTCTCCCGTTTCCAGCAGCCAAACGGTGCCGTGCCCGCGTATCGGGACGTCCCGTGGGTCTGTTCGCCCGGGCTCGCGCAGCTCGCGCTGGTCTGGTTCCGACTGGGCGAGCTCGAACGGGCGCAGGCCGCCCTCGGATTTCTAGGGCAGCTGCAGAATCCGAGCGGTGGATTCTTCGGATCCTACGGTCCAGGCGCGTCCTACTTTCCGGCCGAAGAGGTGTCGTGGGCCGTCAAGTACGCGCTCGACGCCTCACAGCACCAGATCTCGTCGCATTTCGATCGCACGGTCGGTCTCTATGCGCCGACGATCTCGAGCGCGGATGGACGCGTTCGGGCCGTCCTGGACGGGATCGATGATGTGGGAAGCGGACGGGTGCTGGACGCCGGCTGCGGCAAAGCCCGCTACTCGGCCATCCTGAGGCAGCGCTTCCCGGCCGCGCGCATCACCGCGCTCGACGTCTCCAGCGAGATGCTCCGCCACGTTCCGCAGGGCATCGAGACCGTCCACCACGGCATTCTGGGAATGCCCTTTCCCGACGCGACCTTCGACGCGGTCATCTGCGTGGAGGCGCTGGAGCACGTGGTTCGAACCGAGCTGGCATTGCGGGAGCTAGTGCGCGTGCTGCGACCCGGCGGCCGCCTCGTCATCATCGACAAGAACCTAGAGAAGCAAGGCGCGCTCGAGATCCAGAGCTGGGAGAACTGGTTTGCCGTGGAGGAGATTCTGACAACGCTCCACGCGCTGGGGATGGAAGCGAGCGCCGAATGCATTCCATACGACCACCACAACCAAGCGGACGGGCTCTTCGTGTGCTGGAAGGGCACCCGGCTGGGGAGAATCGATGCCGAATATAAAGAGCTTTGATCCCCGTATCCTACTTGGGGACCGCCTGGGCCTGAGTCTCTACGGTGCCTTCGTAGATGCCTATTTGGCCGGGAGCTACACCAAAGAAGCGGGAATGTACGAGAAGTTCATCGACTTCTTTCCCGGCGAGCGAGGCGTTCACTCGCCCGAGGCCTTCGTGGCGCTGATCGAGAGCACCCGAAGAGGCGGTCTCGATCCCTATCACCCCGTGGCGGCCAATCCGACCGAGTA
>JAUXJB010000194.1 GCA_030624945.1 Deltaproteobacteria bacterium
ACGAGGATCGTCTCCTCGACGGATGGAAGCCCCGCGCGCACCTCGGCGATCCGCTCGCGCAGGTCGTGCGTCTTTCCGTTGTAGAAGTAGCCGTCAGCCGCGAAGAGAACCTTGGGCTCGATCTGACCGAAGCGATCCAGGACCCCGCGCGCGCCGAAGTCCGGAGAGCAGGAGGACCAGATCGCTCCGATGCACGCGGTGGCGAGCATGGCGATCGCGGTCTCGGGAATGTTGGGCAGGTACGCCGCCACCCGATCGCCCGGGCGCACTCCCATGTCCCGGAGGGCGGCGGATAGCGATGCGACGCGCGCGCGGAGCTCCTCGAACGAGACCACGCTGCGCTCGCCGGTTTCCGAGTGAAACACGAGCGCCTCGCCGGGATCGCTCCTCCGGAGCAGGTTCTCGGCGAAGTTGAGGGAGGCGTTCGGGAAGAAGCGCGCCCCCGGCATGCGCTCGGCGTCCTCGAGGAATGGACCCTCGCCCGGCTCGCCGATCACCTCGCAGAAGTCCCAGGCGAGACGCCAGAAGTCCTCGCGCGAGTCGACGGACCAGCGGTGCAGGTCCGGGTAGCTCTCGAAGCGGCGTCCGGTCTCGGCCTCGGCGCACCGCCAGAACTCGCGCATGCGCGATCCCTCGACCCGCTCTGGGGACGGGGACCAGAGTGGCTGGCTCACCTCAGCCCGCGGCTCATCAGTTCTTCGGCGATCTGCACCGCGTTGGTCGCGGCACCCTTGCGCAGGTTGTCGCAGACTGCCCAGAACCAGAGACGGTCGCTGCCCTGATCCTTGCGTACGCGTCCGACGAACACGTGATCGCTGCCCGCGGCCATTTCGGGGGTCGGGAAGACCTCGGAGCCGGGATCGTCGACGAGCTCCACGCCCGGGAAATCCGCCAGCGCAGCCCGCGCGGCTTCGACGGAGAGCGGCCGCTCGGTCTCGATCAGCGCGGAGATGGAGTGGCCGACCGGCACGGGCACGCGCACGCACGTCATGGTCACGTCGAGCGCCGGCAGGGATAGGATCTTGCGGGTCTCGAAGAGCAGCTTCGCCTCTTCGGTCGTGTAGCCGTCGTCTCGAACCGACTCGCAGAGCGGCACCACGTTGTTGGCGATCTGTGCGGCGAACGTGCTCGGTCGCGGGAGCGGCGCACCCGTCTGCAGGGCGCTCTGCTGCGCTTCGAGCTCCTCCAAGCCCGGCAGTCCCGCGCCGCTCACCGCCTGCAGCGTCGTGACGACGGCACTCTTTGCACCCGCGACGCGCCGCAGCGCCTCGAGGGGCATGACGAAAGGGGTCGTGGTGCAGTTCGGCGAGGCCACGATTCCCCGATGCTTCTCTACCGCCTCCCCGTTCACCTCCGGGATGACCAGCGGGACGTCCTCGTGCAGGCGCCAGGTCCCGGACTTGTCGATCGCGATGGCGCCGCGCCGGGCCGCCTCCGGGGCCAGCTCTCGGGAGAGCTCGCCCGTGGCGGCAAAGAACACAAAATCGGTGCCCTCGAAGGCCTCGGGGCGTGCGACGCCGACGCGGATGTCCTCTCCCCGGAAAGTGATCGAGCGACCCGCCGATCGCTCGCTGGCGAGGGGGCGCAGCTCGGCTACGGGGAAGGCGCGTTCCTCGAGGACGCGCAGCAGCACCTCCCCGACCGCGCCCGTTGCGCCACACAAGGCGACAACGCGGCCGCGCTCTTTGGATCCCGCCATGGGCGGCCCTCCGCGCGCAATCGTATCGCCTGCCCTGCGTTTTCGCCAAAGGGCGCGCGAGGCTGCCGGACGCGGGCCAAATGCCTACCTTTGATCCTCGGGGGATTCTCTGATGGACGCCGGAGAGGACCGGTCTCGGCTGCAACCGCCTGGGGCCCAGCTGAGTCCGCTGCGGAAGACGACGGGCGCGCGCACGGTCGAGGAACTCACGCGCGAGCAGCTCGAGCACTTCTCCGTCGACCCGGAGAGTCGGCTGGGCCGCCAGCTCGGCGAGGTAGTCGAGCACGTCTATCACGCGAACGTCGGACTGAACCGACTCTGGAGCGACACGATCGAGGTGCTGGCGGGACTCGACCGGCGCGACCGTATCGCGTTCTTCAACGCGAAGCGCTTCCTATGTTTTCAGCTCGCCAAGCTGCTCGACACCCTCCAGAATCCGCTGCGGAAGAGCTACCAGTCGCTGGTCGCCCGTCAGGCGACCCGGACGGCCAAGGGCCCATACGCGCTGTTCGACAACGTCACCGCAATCTTCAGCTCGACCCCGGTCATCACGCGCACCGCGACCTATCTCTACGCCTGCACCGAGTGGATTGACGCCGCGTTCCAGGGCAAGGAGCTCTTGCACGAGATCTACTCGCGGCTGATGAACACCACGTCGACGAGCCTTGCGAACCACATCGTGGACCTCGAGGCGGGGTCGCTTGCCGGCGAGTACTTCGCCTGGAACTTCAACTCCGGCATGGCCGCGATCGACACCACGCTGAGCCACCTGGTGGGCTACCAGGACGTCGTCCTCAGCAGTCGCAACATCTACGGGGGCGCGCACCAGCTGCTCGTCGACTGGTACGGCAAGGCCAGCAACCTCGACGTGGCCGTGCGCTGGTTCGACGGATACACGGCCAACGCGTTTCGCGAGGCACTTGCCCGCGTGCAGGAGGAGTGTTCGGAGCGCCTGGCGCAGGGGCGCCAGATCTTTGTCTACCTGGAGTCCCCGTGCAATCCGCACGGCTACGTGCTCGACGTGCCGGGCATCTGTCGAGCCGCTCACGCCGAAGGCCTCGAGGTCATCTGCGATGCGACCGTCGGCACGCCTATGCTCCAGCCGGTGCTGCAGCGGGACGATCCCCTGGAGCGGCCCGACTTCGTGCTCCACTCCTATACGAAGGACCTCGTCGGCACAGGAACGACCACCGCGGGTGTGGCGATCGCCCGCAACGAGCGGATGTTCATCCCCAAGGGCGAGTCCGCCGAAGGGATCGCTCCTGATGGAAAATCCCGCACCTACCGCTGGGACGAGACGCTGTTCTGGAACGTCTACTTCGTGAAGGGCGCGTTCCTCGACTCGGACAAGGCCTTCGAGGTGATCAACGGCATGCGTACGCTCGAGCTGCGCATGCTCCGGAAGTGCATCAACACCGTGGTACTGGCGCGGGTGCTCGCGCGCCACCCGGACATCAACGTCAAGTGCTCCGCGATCGAGGGGAACGAGAACGCGGACCTGTGCCGCCAGCACATGTTCCTGGGTCTGCCCGCACCGCTCTTCACCATCGACATGGAAGGCGTGGGCGGCTCGCAGCTCGGGCTCCGGGACTTCAAGCGCTTCTTCGACTGTCTCGAGCCCGCCTTCGGCCTGCAGGTGAGCCTCGGTCAGGTCAACACGGTGGTGCTCTGCCCGGCGCTCACCAGCCACTCCGAGCTCTCCGGTCAGGCTCTCGTCGAGGCCGGCATCACGCCGACCACGATTCGGATCGCGGTGGGAGACGAGGATCCGCGTACGCTCATCGCGCACTTCCTGTGCGCGTCGGAGCTCGCCCTCGACCCCGTACACCCGGGCTTCGCGGGGAAGTTCATGAGCCCGCACGAGATCGACGCGCTCTACCGCGAGATCTACATCGACGTGCATACGCGCTACGCGCACGTCCAGCCCGACATGGAGTCGCTGCTCCTCTGATGCAGGGTTCCTGCGCCAAGCCCTTCTCGCACCGATCTCTTCCTGTGGGGCCAAAACCCACTGGATCGCGTCAGTAGACGAGGCCCGCGATCGCTCCGGTCAGGAAGGTGGCGAGGGAACCGGCGACGAGCGCCCGGATGCCGTCGCGGGCGATGTCCTGGCGGCGTTCGGGGGCGAT
>JAUXJB010000257.1 GCA_030624945.1 Deltaproteobacteria bacterium
CCAGACCTCGAAACCCTGGGCGACCAGCCGCTTCACGGCTTCGGGTACGAGCGCGATTCGCCGCTCACCGGGCGCGACCTCGCGAGGTACAGCGATGATCACCCGAGCTTCCTCTGCGAAGGCACCACCGTTCGCGACCGCTGCGGCGGGATTCGTCGTCGGTGCCTAGAGATGTTGTGCACGCTTATCGAGGGTCCGACTACCCTAGCGAAAGCGTCGAAGCGCGCCACCGCTCACCCGGGCGAGGCTGGCCACGAACCTGCCACGTCCCACCGGGTTGTGGTTCCGCGAGTGTCAGTAAGCGGTCGTACGCGTCCGGTGTCGGGGCTGGGATTTGTAGAGTGGCCCCGCCCCTCGCGTCCAGAGCCAGCAGTCGAGTCGGGCTGCGGAGAGCCGGGCGCCCCGCTCGTTCGCGCGTGCTACCAGCAACTCCGCCGCGTGAACCGCGCACGCGCGGATCTCCACCTCCTCGGGCGATCCCGCGGCGATTGGCTCGCTGCTCTGGATGCGCTGGAGCAGGCCACTTTCAAACCCGAGTACTCCGTCCACGCGTAGGACGTGTGGGACGAGGTTGTCCGCGAAGAGCGTGAGCCGCTCCAGATCCCCGAAGCGCCCCAGGCCCTCGGGCAGGGCCGCCGCCAGGTCCGCTGTGGTGAGCTGCGCCCTCTTCAAGAAGGGGACGGCGAGGCCGTCGTAGCGGGCGATGTCCCTGTAGAGCGGCATCTCGAGCAGGCTGCGCACGAGCGCTTCGGCGGAGCCTTCGGCTGAGGCGACGAGCGCTGCGAACGATCCGTCGAACCGCTTCGCGACCAGGCCCCCGAGGTCGCGCCACGACTCGGCATAGAGCCGCATCAGCTCTGCCACGGGCTCCCGGGCGGGATGCTGCCCGAGCAGTCGCGCCGTGCGCCCCGCATCCATGCTGGAGAGATCGGCGGCGGAGAGGGGGCCCGCGGACTGGAAGTGTTCGCGAAGAGCGGCCTCGATCGTGCGATAGCCCGAGCTGCCGGGGAGCTTGCTCAGGTAGGGGAAGTAGCCGGACCCGAAGTTGATGGCGTCGAGTGCGAGAACGAAAGCGGCCAGGACCTCCGCATCCCCGCCGACGTCTGGAAACGAGGTGGCCGCGAGCTCTTCGATCTCCTCGAGTGGCAGCGCTCGTGCGTAAGCGTCGAGTCTCTCCGGAACGATGCGCACGAAGCGTGCGCCCTCGGCAACCGCAGCACAGCGCTGCCTCACGCAATCGAGGGGATGCGCCGCTATGTCTTGGGGTAGAGCGCGTCGCATCTTGCGGCGAAGACGAAGTCGGCCTCGTGCAGCCCCTTGATCTTGTGCGTCCAGATCTCGATCCCCACCTTGCCCCATGCCACGTAGAGATCGGGATGGTGCTTCTGCTCCTCGGCCATCTCTCCCACGCGGTTTGCGAATGCGAGCGCCTCTGCGAAGTTTCGGAACTTGTAGACCCGATGCAGGTGGTGGTCGTCGACCACCTGCCAGCCGGGGTCGAGCTCCGCCTTCAGCGGTACGATCTCCGAAGCGTCCAGCGGTACGACGCCCGAGCGACAGGGCTTGCAGTTTCGTTGAGCGAGATCGGACACCGGCTACCTCTGTCTTTGCCGCTTTGCGCGCAGCCAAGCGCGCAGGTCCGGAAGGGCCCGCCTGCGCAGCTCGGCGTCGAGATCGAAGCGTTCGAGGGCCTGCTTGAGGGCGCGCCCTGCCGTGGGGATGGGGTGCGCCCGGAAGAAGGCGGCGACCTGACGCCGGTAGATCGGGCGCTGTAGCGCGGGCAAGGCGCTTATCAGTCGCGGTGCGATCCCCGGGGAGATCCGCGAGCTCAGCTCCTCCCAGCGCGTGCGGATGAACTCCCAGGTGCGCTCGCGCGCGGCGGGGTTTGCCAGCAGTCGAGCGAGCAGGGGAACGACGTCCTGCGTGGGGATGTCGTCGGTCAGGCTCGTCGCCAGCGTACGCTCCACGAGGGCCGGATCGCGAAACGCCGCCAGTGCGAGCTCGAAGCGGGTCCTCTCCTGGGGCGTGTTGGCCTTGCGCATGGTCCGGAGGTAGGACTCGTAGCGACTCTTGGCGCCGAAGCGCGCTGCCAGCTCCACCACGGGCCCGGCCAGGTTCGCATCCAGCGTCGAACGGTCCCGGAGATAGGGGCGAATCCGTTCGGCCGCGCCGGCCAGGATCTCCGGCTCCTCGGCGATCCCGCCCACGATCCGCAGGAGCGCCGCCCGCCTGAGACGCTCCCGGTCGGGCTCGCGCGGCTTTGGCCTCCAACCCAGGTCCAGAAAGGCCGGGGCGAAGACCTCGCCCAGCCAGCTGCGGAACTGCTGCGCCGCGGGTTTGGCGAGCCGGGGCAGGGCCTGCTCTTCGAGCCAGCCGAGTGGGGCCATCAGCCTCACGAGAACTTCCGGTTCGCGCTCGTGGGAGAGGCGCGGTATGAGGTCGAGCAGGTGCGCGAGCTCCGCCTTGCCCGCGCGATACCCGGCCCACTGGTGACCGATCAGGCCCATTCGCTCGCTCGGAGCGAGTCGCTGGAGATCTTCCCCCAGTGCCTGGAGCAGTGCCGGGTCGTGAAGCGGTCGGTAGAACCCCGACTCGTCTGCGTTCGCGTACGCCCAGCGCAGGCCCTCGAAGTCGAGATCCATCCGGTCGTTTCGCCCCTGGAGCAGAACCCGCTTC
>JAUXJB010000145.1 GCA_030624945.1 Deltaproteobacteria bacterium
CTCTCCAGCGCTGTGCGGCGCAGCTGTTCGAGCTCGGCGGGATCGGTCGGAATATCGCGGCCATCGAAGAGCGGGCGGATGAACAGACCGCCCGCGTCCCCGGTGATGTTCGGGGCGTTCGCCAGCGAGGTGACGTGATGGACGCCGTCGATCTCCGCCAGCCGCCTGGTAAGTCTGGTGACATTCTCCAGATGCTCGGGTGTGAATAGATCGTCCGTGTGGTAGGCAACTACGACGGTCTCGTCGCTGCCGAACACGAGCCGCACGTGGTCGTAGAACTTCTTGTCCTCGTCGTCGGGGAGCAGGCGGTTCACGGAGGGGTCAAACGCGAGCTTCCAGCTGCCCGTCTCGAAATCCACGACGCGCGACGCCGCGAACACGCTCACGCCCAGCGCGAGCGCGAGAACCCACCAGGGATGTGCAGTGACGAAGCGGAAGATCCGTCCCACGGTCGACGCTGCCTAGCTCGAGCGCTCCCGCGCTTCGCTCAGGTCCTCGACGAGCTCGAGCAGCGCGTCGCGGCTCCGGCGCATTCCGAGCGGGATCAGCCGGTCGACCCCGAGGTCGGCGTAGCGTCGCATGGCGTCCGCATCGATTCGGCCGGGTGGAGTGACGCTGATCTCGAGCGGCCCGAGCTCGGAGGGGCGATCGCAGCTCTTCTCCAGCTCGCGCAGGGCGGCGATCCGGTCGGCAGCCGCAGCGAGATCCAGCGCAAACCCGTACCAGCCGTTTCCCCGCTCCACGGTGCGCCGCAGGGCGGGCGGTGTGCTCGCGCCCATCAAGATGGGGGGATGTGGCTTCTGGATGGGGCGCGGCTGCGCCTGGATCCCGCTGAAGTGGACGAAGCGCCCCTTGTACTCCGGCTTTGGCTGGGTCCAGAGTGCGCGGATCGCCTCGAGATACTCGGTCGTGCGCGCACCCCGATCCGCGAAGGGAATCCCCAGAGCGTCGAACTCGGGCCGCAGGTAGCCGACTCCCAGGCCGAAGATCAGGCGTCCCTGCGAGAGCACGTCCAGGCTGGCGAGCTCCTTGGCGAGGATCACCGGATTGCGCTGGGGGAGGATGATGATCCCGGTCCCGAGTCGCAGGGTCTCGGTCTGTGCCGCGACGAAGCTCAGCGCCACGACCGGGTCGAGGAGCGGATTGTCCGGTGCCGAGGGGGAGGGGGGAACCTGCGGGTCGGGCAGCACGACATGCTCGGCCGTCCAGACCGACTCGAAGCCGGCGTCCTCCGCGGCCTGCGCGACGGCGATCGTCGTTTCGGGATCCGCACAGATGCCGACGTTGATACCGTAGAGACCGAGCTTCATGCGCGTGCTCCCGCGCCGGGCCGGATCTTGCTCGCGATCAGGTCCACAGCGCGTTCGAACTCCGCGCTATCCGCGTAGCGCGAGCTGTGGACCAGCTGCGTCGCCCCGACCTCCGCGTACGCCGCGGCCTGGTCGACGGCTCGCTCGGGGTCTTTGATGGAGAGCGCGGTCAGGACGACGATCTCGGGCGCGCCTCGTCCGGCGCGCGCGAACTCCTCTCGCAGCCGGGCGATCGGCTCGCGCAGCGCTTCGGGGTCCCTGCCTATCGGCATCCAGCCGTCTCCGTAGCGGAGAGCTCGCCGGAGGGCGTGAGGGGGGGCGCCGCCCACGTAGATCGGAGGCTTCTCGGGTCGCGGCCGGAACAGGAACGGCTGGCCGTTCTCCTCGATCACGTCGCCGGCAAACGCGCGCTCGAGTAGGTCCAGGACCGCGTCCGTGAGGGGTCCGCGCTTGCGCGCGTCTACGCCCAGCGCGCGGAACTCGGGCTCCATCCAGCCCGCGCCCACGCCCAGACGCAGCCGGTTCCCCGACATCTCCTGCAGGGTCGCGATCACCTTCGCGGTCGGGAGTGCGGGGCGATAGGGCAAGATCAGCACGGCCGTCCCGAGGCCGATGCGCTCCGTGGTTCCCGCCAGAAACATCAGCACGGAGAGCGGGTCGAGGTAGCGACCGTCGGAGCCCTCCGCATCGTCCGGCGGGATGGCCACGTGGTCGGGTACGAACAGGTCGTCGAGTCCGGCCCGCTCGGCGGCGCGCGCGCAAGCGGCGATCGTCTCCCGAGTGGACTGCGGCCCCATGGTGCGTATCGAGACGCCGAGCTTCACCCCGCGACTATACTATGCGGACCTCATGAGCCGGAACTCGCTGCTGCGCAGGAGGGCCCGGGCCGTACTGCTCGGGCTTGTGGTCCTGCTCTACGTCGTCTCGGTCCCGTGGTACAGGGAGGCCGGCGCCACGCCGTCGATCGTGTTCGGCCTGCCCGACTGGGTCGCCGTGGCGCTGGGCTGCTACGTGGGTGTCGCGATCTTGAATTCGCTCGCGTGGCTGCTCACGGACCTCCAGGATCACGACGAGGAAGCTCCGTGAGCTTCCAGGCCCTGGGCGTCAGCGCGCTCGTCGTGTACCTGGGCGCGCTCTTTGTCGTCGCTGAGATCTCCCGACGCGCCCGCAGGGATCTGAGCCCGTCGGATCACTTTCTGGCGGGCCGCCAGCTCGGCGTCTTCGTGCTGTTCCTCACGCTGTACGCCACCGCCTACAGTGGGAACTCGCTCCTGGGCTACCCGGGCGAAGCCTATCGCCGCGGCTTCAGCTGGATCATGGCCGTCGGCTTCATGACTTCGATCATCGTCTGCTTCCACCTCCTGGTGCCGAAGCTGCGGCCGCTGGCAACGCGCTGGGGCTTCGTCTCGCCCGGGGACTGGGTGCGGCACCGGTTTGCCGACGATCCCGGTCTGCGCAAGCTGGTGATGGGTGTCGCCTTGCTGATGGCGCTGGCGCTGGCCAACTTCCTGTTCGCACAGCTCAAGGCGATGGGCGAGCTCGCGGAAGAAGTGACGGGCGGTCTCGTCCCCTACGAGCTGGGCGTGATCGGGCTGGCGGCGATGGTCCTGTTCTACGAGACGCGTGGTGGGATGCGCGCGGTCGCCTGGACGGACACGGTGCAGGGACTGCTCATGCTGTTCGGCTTGATGGCGCTGCTCTCCTGGCTGCTCGTCGGCGCCGGGGGAATGGGAACCATCACCCGCGAGATCTTCGAGCTTCGACCCGACGCCGTGCTCGTTCCCGACGGTGACGAGGTGCGAAACTGGATCAGCACCATCCTGCTTCTGGGTCTGGCGAGCGTCGTCTACCCGCAGGCGATCCAGCGCGTCTACGCGGCCAAGCACGGCAGGACGCTCAAGCGCGCGTTCTCGCTGATGACCTTCATGCCGCTCACGACGACATTGGTCGTGATCCTGATCGGCCTCGCCGCGATCCCGCGCCTGGGGGAGCTGACAGGGGCGGAGGCGGATCGAGTGATGCCGCTGCTGCTCGGAGAGTGGGCGGCCGCGGGGACGCCCTCGGCCGTGGCGGCGGTCATGGTCTTCATAGGCGCGCTGGCCGCGATCATGTCGACGGCCGACTCGGTCCTGCTGTCTCTTGGCTCGGTCGTGGCGGAGGACATAGTAGGGCGCGACCGCAGGGACCCGGGCACCACCCGGCTCGGCAAACGCGTCGCGGCCGGCATCCTGGTCGCGATGGTCCTGCTCGCCATGGATCGCTCGATCACGCTGTGGCGCTTGATCGAGCTGAAGATGGAGCTCCTGGTCCAGTGTGTGCCCGCGTTCATGCTCGCGATCCACTGGCGTGGACTGCGCGCGGCCCCCACTTTTTGGGGCCTGGTCGTCGGCACGATCATCGCGGTCACGGCCGTATTCGTGGGGAGTCCGAGGATCTACGGATTTCACACCGGTGTGCTGAGCCTGGGAGTCAACCTGTTGATCGCCGTCGGGGGGTCGCTCGCAGTCGCGAGATCTACTGGAGGGACTGACCTCAGGGTCGGAGCAGATCGATGAAGGCCTGGGAGGTCTTCACGTAAACGGATCGGAAGCCCGCGCTCTTCCAGTGGGACCGACGGGGCTTCTGCGCTTTGCGGCACCACACCCGAAGCTGGCGCATGAAGAGCTTGCGCTCGCGGGGGTCGAGGTCGAGGCCGGCGGCGAACTCGAGGGCGGCTTCGTCGAGGCGACGGCCGGGGTGGGTACGGGTCGGCTCGTCCGGGTCGATGCTCATGGCTTTGGGATGGAGGCGAAAGGAGACCAGGTCTTCGGCGACGTGGACGAAGCGGCCGAGGCTGGCGAGCTCGAGGCAGAGGCCGACGTCGGCGTTGAAGCCCATGGGCCAGACGAAGAGGCGCGTTCGGCGGAGCACCTCGGCGCGGATCAGGCCGTAGATCAGGTACCACTCCTTGGTGCGGAGTAGGGAGATCAAGCGGTCGATCTTCCTGTCTTCGAGGCCCGGTGTCGCGGCTCGCTTGGCTCGGCGGCGCTCGCGGTTGGGGTCGCCGAAGACCACCGTATGGGCGTAGGCGAGGACGGCGTCCGGATCGCCGTCGAGTGCCTCCGAGAGCCGACTCAGGTAGCTCGGGTGGCGCAGGTCGTCGCAGGCGGCCCACGCGAACAGGGGGGCCGACGCATGCTGGACCAGGCCGTTGAAGTTCTCCCATGCGAGGACGTTCTCGCTGCGCCGCTGGATCCGGAGGCGTTCGTCGCGGCGGGAGTACTCCTCGAGGATGCGCGGCGTGTCGTCGGTCGAGGCGTTGTCTGAGACGATGAGCTCGAAGTCCCCCATGTCCTGCGCGAGCCAGCTATCGAGCGTTTCGGCGAGGAAGGGAGCGCCGTTGTAGACGGGCATACCGATACTGACGCGGGGGCTCACGCGCTCTGCCTCCAGCGGGCGACGAGGCGCTCTTCGAGGTCGGTGTGGATCACGTGCGGGCAGTATGAGGAACCCGGAAACAAAGGTCGAGCAGCGAGACGGGTGTCGCTCAATGGCCAGAGTGTTTCCATCTGGGCCCACTTGGCGGCGTGTGCGGTCGGTCAACTGTAGGCGGCATCTGCCCGATCACGTAGAGGTCAACTGACGCCCGGAAGTCGCCGCTTTGACACACTTGCAGCGCAACCCGATTCGACGACAGCTGATCGAGACCGGCATGCTGGCGACCGTCGCCTCACTGGTCCTGACGGTTGGCGTTCTCGGCTGGCTCGACATCGAA
>JAUXJB010000245.1 GCA_030624945.1 Deltaproteobacteria bacterium
GCAAAGTCCACCAGCTCGTAGCCCATCGAGGCGTAGCCACGCGTCGAGCTCTTGAGTCGATCGTAGAAGTCCACGGCTACTTCGGCGAGGGGCAGCTCGTAGCGCACCACCGCGCGGTCCCCGTGCACGACCAGATCCTTCTGAATACCGCGCCGTTCCTGACAGAGAGCCAGGACCGAGCCCAGGTGCTCCGCCGGTACGTGGATTTGCGCCAGAATGCGCGGCTCGAGAATCTGATCGATCTCAGCGGGCGTAGGCAGGTCGCTCGGTCGGTGGATCTCAATCTCGCTGCCATCCTTGCGCACGACGCGGTACACGACGGTGGGCGCCGTGATGATCAGGTCGAGGCCGTATTCGCGCTCGAGCCGCTCTTGCGCGATCTCCATGTGCAGCAGACCCAAGTACCCGCAGCGAAATCCGAAGCCGAGCGCCTGGCTGCTCTCGGGCTCCGCGGAAAACGACGAGTCGTTGAGCCGCAGCTTGTCTATCGCGGCCCGCAGCGCATCGTACTCGCCGGCATCCGCCGGGTAGAGCCCGCTCCACACCATCGGTTGCAGCATCTGGAAGCCAGGCAGGGGCTGCGCCGCCGGCCGCGCAACGTCCGTGAGCGTATCGCCGATCCGGACCGCGTTCGGGTCGCGAATGCTCGCTGCCAGAACAGCGACCTGTCCGCAGTTCACGCATTCGATCGGTCGCACCTCGGGAACGAGTTCGCCCAGGAAGGTGAGATCGTGCTCCGCGCCAGTCGCCATCATCCGCAGCCTCGTCCCCCGCTCGAGCATGCCGTCCTTCACGCGCACGAGCATCGTCGCCCCGAGATACGGGTCGTACCAGCTGTCGAAGATCGTGGCCCGCAGCGGCGCATCCGGGTCCCCGGAGGGCGCCGGGATGCGCTCGACGATCGCCTCCAGAACCCGCTCCACCCCGGCCCCGGTCTTTGCGGAGATACGCAGAGCGTTGTCCGCCGGAATGCCCACGATCTCCTCGATCTCGCGCACGATCCGTTCGGGATCGGCGTTCGGAAGATCCGTCTTGTTGATGATGGGAACCAGCTCCAGCCCGGCCAGGATCGCGATTTCGGCATTCGCCACGGTCTGGGCTTCGACCCCCTGTGCCGCGTCCACGACCAGGAGCGCTCCCTCACAGGCCGCGAGGGAGCGCGACACCTCGTACTGAAAGTCCACGTGGCCCGGCGTGTCGATCAGATTGAGAATGTACTCCTCGCCATCGGGACTGCGGTAGCGCATCCGGGCGGTCTGCGCCTTGATCGTGATGCCCCGCTCGCGCTCAAGGTCCATCTTGTCGAGGAACTGATCGACCCTCTCCCGCTCGGAAAGCGTTCCCGTCATCTCCAGCAAGCGATCCGCGAGGGTGGACTTGCCGTGATCGATGTGGGCAATGATCGCGAAGTTGCGAACCCGGCTCTGTGGGACGGACTTCACGCTCTACGCGCGTTCCGCTTCGGCCCGGAAGTACGGAAGCGTCAGCTCGAGCCCCTCGTCCGGCGTCACCCTGGGACTCCAGCCCAGGATCTCTTGTGCCAGGCGAATATCGGGCCGACGCACCTTGGGGTCATCGGGTGGAAGCTCTCGAAACACGATCTCGCTTCCCGAGCCCACGAGTTTGAGGATGCGTTGGGCCACATCGAGCACGCTCATCTCGATGGGATTCCCCAGGTTGACGGGCCCGACGTAGTCGGAGTCGAGGAGCCGGACGACTCCCTCCACGAGGTCGGAGACGAAGTTGATGCTGCGCGTCTGCGAGCCGTCGCCGAAGACCGTGAGGGGCTCGTTTTGCAGCGCCTGCATGAAAAACGCGGGGATCATGCGACCGTCATCGGGCCGCATACCGGGACCATAGGTATTGAAGATCCTCACGATGCGGGTATCAACCTTGTGGTAGCGGTGGTAGGCCATGGTCATGGCCTCGGCAAAACGCTTGGCCTCGTCGTAGACGCCGCGAATCCCGATCGGGTTGACGTTGCCCCAGTAGCTTTCCGGCTGCGGGTTGACCTCCGGATCCCCATAGCACTCCGACGTCGACGCCAGGAGCAGTCGAGCGCCCTTCTCCTTGGCAACCCCCAGGGAATTGTGGGTTCCGAGCGCGCCCACCTTCAAAATCTGGATCGGCAACCGCTCGAAGTCGGCCGGGCTGGCCGGCGAGGCAAAGTGCAGCACCGCGTCGAGCGGTCCCGGAACGTGGATGTAGTTCGTGACGTTGTGTTTCACGAACGTGAAGTGGTCGCGTCGAAACAGGTCTTCGATGTTCTGCAGGCGACCCGTGAGCAGGTTGTCCATGCAGATGACATCGGCCCCGTCGTCCAGAAACCTGCGACACAGGTGCGAGCCGATGAAGCCGGCACCTCCGGTGATCAGAACCCTACGCATGGTCCCTTGCCGCTTCTCGGTCCAGGTAATCGCTCAAGGCCTCGCGCCAGTGTGGCAGCCCTATTCCCAGCTCGCGCGCACGCTCGAGCCCCAAGACGGCGTAGGCCGGGCGCGCGGCCGGACGCGGCATCTCCCGGCTAGGAATCGGCCGAACCGGCACCTCTGGGCAGAGTCCGCGTTTGGCCGCCCCCAGGACGGCCTCCCGAGCCAGATCGTACCAGCTCGCCACGCCGTCGCAGGCGAGGTGTAGCTCTTGTCGTGCCCCGCGTTTCACCGCCTGAAAGATCGCCGCCGCGAGCGATCGCGTCCAGGTAGGCCGGCCGATCTGATCCTCGACTACCCGGAGCTCCTGGCCCTCGGCGGCCCGATCCACGATCGTGCGCACGAAGTTGGGACCCGGCCCGAAGAGCCACTGGCTTCGCACGATCAGGTAGTCGGCACCCGACGCCCGGACGGCCTCCTCACCGCCGAGCTTGCTGCGCCCGTAAACGCCGAGCGGATTTGCCGGCGCGTCCTCGAGAA
>JAUXJB010000226.1 GCA_030624945.1 Deltaproteobacteria bacterium
AGCGTGGCTCGGCGCACGATGTTCCCGATCACCGGGAACGACAGCTTGTACTTGTCGACGAGGTAGCGACCCGGCGGCGTCCGGACGTACGCGCGCGCACCCACGATCGCTCCGATGCCGCCCGCAAGCAGGTGCGGCCAGTAGGCGACCATGAAGTCCGACATCCCGATCAAGAGCTGCGTCGGCAAGGGGAGCTCCGCATCGAACTTGCTGAAGAACTTGGCGAAGGACGGGATCACGAAGATGTTGAGCATGACGACCGCCGCAGTGATCACGCCCAGGACCACCATGGGGTAACGGGTCGCGGCCTTGATCTGCTTCTTCGTCCGGTGGTCCAGCTCCAGGTAGCCCGCGATCTGCTCGAAGGCTTCATCCAGCTGACCCGTGTTCTCGCCTACCTCGATGATGCTGATGAAGAGATTCGAAAAGACCCCGGACTGGCGACGGAAGGCCTCGCTCAGCTCCCGCCCGGCCTCGAGGCTGTCGCTCACGTACTTTATCGCAGCGGCGAGCGCGGGATTCTGGACGGTCGAGGCGATCCCGGCGATCGCGCGGCGCAGGGGCACGCCCGCCCGCACCAGCGTGTGGAGCTGGCGACAGAACGGAACCAGCTCCGCGGGCCCGATATTGCGGGCGGCCAGGCGCTTCTGGGCCCACTCCAGGACGTCGGGCTCCGGCGGCTTGGCGGCCTCGATGCGAATCGGCGTGATGCCCGCCTCGATCAGCTCCGTCGCCACGGTCATCCGCGAGAAGCCGTCGACCTGGGCCTCGAGCAGCTCGCCCGCGCGGTTTCGGGCTGTGTAGTCGAAAGTCGCCACCTACCCGATCACTCCCCGATGTAGGCTTCGTCCCCGCTCTCCACGCCGGCCGTCGCTCCGATGACCTCGTCCGAGTCGGCGGGCAGAGCTCCGCTCTCGATCTCGAGCCCCGTCGGTTCCGAAGCCTCGATCGGCCCTTCCTCTACCTCCTCGGCCAGTCGGAAGACTTCCTGGATGGTCGTGATCCCCTCTCGCGCGTAGTCGAAGCTGGCCAATGCGAGGGGTCGGTACTCGGGCTTCTGCCTGCACGCTTTTTCGTACTCGCCCTGCTGGTTCTGGCGCAGGGGCGTCGCGAGAGATTCATCGATCTCCAGCAGCTCGTAGACTCCGAGGCGACCGCGATAGCCCGTGTTGTTGCACTCGTCGCAGCCCCGACCGTGATAGAAAGTGTACGCCTCGGCCCCTCGTTCCATGGCCGCGAGCCAGCCCCGCTCACGGGCATCGGGTTCGTACGGCTCGCGGCACTCTCGGCAGATCTTGCGCACCAGCCGTTGCGCGATCACCGCGCGCAGCGCCGATGCCGCCAGGTAGGGCTCCGCGCCCATATCGATCAAGCGCAGAGGTGTCGATGCCGCGTCGTTCGTGTGGAGGGTCGACAGGACCAGATGGCCGGTCATGGCGGCGCGCAGCCCCGTCTCGGCTGTCTCCTGATCCCGCATCTCGCCGATCATGATGATGTCGGGGTCCTGGCGCAGTGCAGCTCGGAGTACGCGCGCGAACGTCAGATTCACCTTGGTGTTGACCTGCACCTGGTTGATACGCGGCAGGCGGTACTCGACCGGATCCTCGACCGTGATGATCTTCTTCTCGGGCTTGTTCAGCTCGCGCAGCGCCGCGTAAAGCGTGGTGGTCTTACCGCTGCCCGTCGGTCCCGTGACCAGGATCAGGCCGTAGGGCCTGTGGATCAAGGCTCGCATCTTTAGCAGCAACGGCTCCGGCAGGCCGAGCTGATCCAGGCTCTCGGTACCGGCCGACTGATCGAGCAGGCGCATCACCACCCCCTCGCCATGCTGCAAGGGCAGCGTCGACACCCGGACGTCGATGGCCTTCTGATTGACGCGCATGTGAAAGCGACCGTCCTGGGGCAGGCGCTTCTCGGATATGTCGAGGCTCGACATCAGCTTGATGCGAAGGACCAGGGCCGAGGCGATCCTCGTCTCCTTCATCTCCTGTTCGTACAGCACGCCGTCGACCCGCTTCCGGATACGGAGCACGTTCTCGTCCGGCTCGATGTGGATGTCCGACGCACCCTCGCGCACCGCGTCCTCGAAGACCGACTTGAGGAGCTTTGCCACGGGCGCTTCCGAGCCCCGCTCCTCCGAATCGATATCCACCAGATCGACGTGCCCGTCGCCGCCCAGCTCCTCGTCGAGCTGCATGGCCAGGTTCGAGATCTCGTCGGTTCGCTGGTAGAAGCGCTCGATGCACGCCAGCAGGTCCGCCTCGCGGACCAGCACCGGCTGGATGGGGCGCTTCAGGATTCGGGAGAGCTCGTCGAGGGCCAGCAGATCCGTGGGATCCGCGAGCCCTACCTCCAGCTCCTTGTCGTTGTCCTCCAGCACGATCGCATTGAAACGCCGGGCGTGCTGTTCGGGCAGCGTGAACACCGTGGGCCGAGACAGGGAGCGGGTCGAGAGGTCGACGAACGGGATGTCGAGCTGCTGGGCGAGAAAGTCGAGCAGCTGGGTCTCCTCGACGTAGCCGAGATCGACCAGGATCTGACCGAGACGCATGCCGCGCTTCTTCTGCGCCTGCAGGGCCTTCGTCAGCTGTTCGGCCGTCAGCAGTCCGTTCTCGACGAGGAGCTCGCCTATCCGCAGCTTCCTGCGCAAGACCTACCTCCCGTCGCCGGCCAGGGAGGCGATGCGGGACTCCACATATCGCCGCGACTCCTGCCCGAGACCCGAGAGCGCCGAAGCCGCGCGGAAGGCGAGCAGTGCGCTCCCGGCCTGGTCCTGTCCCTCGAGCGAGATGCCGAACCCCATCCACCAGGCTGCATTCTGCGGCTCGGCAGCGAGGACCTGTCGGTACAGGTCCGCGGCCAGGCCGTGCTCTCCCTGCTTCTGATACAGCGCCGCGATCAGGGCGTGGTACTCGGGATCCCGCGCCAGCGACGGGGGCGAGCGCATCAGAACCTCGAGCGCCTCGGCCGTCGTGCCGCGCTTGCTCAGGATGCGCGCGCGCAGCTTCGCGAAGGGCGCGTGGCCGGGTGCCAGTACCATCCCGGTTTCCAGCTCCCCCGCCGCCTCGTCGAGACGGTCGAGTCGAATGAGAACCGCCGCGAGAGCCTCCCGCGCCCTGTGGTGATCGGGATCGAGCTCGAGCACCCCTCGGAGTCCCACGAGGGCCT
>JAUXJB010000296.1 GCA_030624945.1 Deltaproteobacteria bacterium
CGAGTTCCAGCGGGTGCAGGTCGCCCTGGCGGCAGAGCTCGAAGGGGAGACAGAATGAACGCAGAGTCCGGGAAACCGCTGGTGCTGATTGCGGACGATGATCTGGGCGTGCGGATCCTGATTGCCGCGGCCCTGGAGGCGGCCGGCTTCGAGGTGGTCGAAGCGGCGGACGGCCGCGAGGCCCTCGCTTACTTTCACCGCGACAAGCCCGATCTCCTGATCCTGGACGTGAACATGCCGCTGGTGAACGGCTTCGACGTATGCTCCTCGCTCCGCAGCACGACCCGCGGATCTGTCATGCCGGTCCTGATCATGACGGGTCTGGACGACCTCGGTTATATCGAGCGAGCGTACGAGGTCGGAGCAACCGACTTCATCACCAAGCCGGTCCACCCCGTCCTGCTGGGACATCGAGTCAAGTACCTCATCCGCGCCAGCCAAGCCCAGAGCGAGATCCAGCGCTTGGATCGAGCGGAGGCGATCGCGCGCGCCGAGGAGCGAGACAAGAATGGCCCGATCGACACGAGTGTCCTCGATGCGATGAGCGGACTTCTGAGGGATGGGCATTCGGTCCTCTCCCAGGTCATCACGGCCTACATGGCCACGTCGCCACCCCTCCTCGACCGCCTGAACAAGTCGGCCGCCGCCGGCGACTTCAAGGGCCTGCTACAGACGGCCCACGCCCTCAAATCGAGCAGCGCAAACGTCGGGGCCCGCAACCTGACCGAGCTCTGCAGGGAGCTGGAGGAGGGGGCGCGGGCCGAGGACATCCCCGAGGTGGAGGAACGCGTCGCGGGCATCGAGGCCGAGTACAATCGAGTGCACGTCGCCCTCATGGCAGAGCTCGACGAGTGAGGCTGGCCGCGAGAATTGCCTCGGAACTCCCGGAACAGGCCACTCGCGCGGCCTACCCTCAGCCGGCTTGCTGCTCCGCCTTTTCCTCCAGCTCGCGGCGAACCGGATGCTGGATGGGGATCTGCGGATCGTCGAGGATCATCTGGTGGGCGCGACGGTTCTCGACATTGACCAGCACCGGCGCGCGCAGGTTCGCGGTCAGATTCTCCCCATCTACCGTGAGGATCACGAAGACGACGACATCGCGCGGATCTCCCGATCCTTTCCGCCAGCCTAGGAACGCCAGCACGGGTTCGGGGATCTCCAGTCCGTAGGAGAGCAGAATCTGCTCGGGCTCGACCACCAGGAACGCGACCTCGGGTCGATCCACGCACTGGAGCCACTTGAGGGGGGTCTCCTTGTCGTGGTCCATGACGATGAACTCGGTGCAGGCGGGGAAGCCCGGCAACCCCCTCGGAAAGTGGAGAATCTTCTCCTCGTCCACTTCGATCGTGCCAAATCGCGGCGACTCGAACCTCATCGTTTCCCCTTCCTCTCGCCCCGCCACAGGTCCGCCGGGTCGTCGTCGGAGCCCTGCTGGGCAGCCTTCACGTTCTCGCGCTGGACCAGCTCGTAGACCTCCTGGCGGTGTACGGGGATCTCCCGCGGGGCGTCGATCGCCACCTTCACCTGGCCGCGTTGGATCTCGAGCACGAGCACCGAGATCTCGTCGCCTATGCGGATCGACTCGCCGGGTCGTCGGGTGAGAACGAGCACGGACTATCCGAGGAAGTCGAGCAGGCTGGGCTGGAGCACGCGCGCCGTCACGGCGAGCGAGGCCTGGTAGATGTTC
>JAUXJB010000002.1 GCA_030624945.1 Deltaproteobacteria bacterium
AGAACCCGCTTGGCGGCCTCGAGCGTGCGCCGCCCGACGCCGCCCTCCAACGTCGAGAACGGGATCCCGGAGACGACTAGGTCTGCCCGCCCCTCACCGGTCTGTGCGAGCGCGCGCTCCAGATCCGTCGAGCAGCCCTCGTAGATCGTGATCCGCGGGTCGGGCCAGCTCGTGCGAAGCAGCCCCGCGAACGCCGGCAGGATCTCGACCGCGACCAGCTTGCCGTCGGCGGGCATCCGCTGGAGGATCTGGCCCGTCAGCACGCCGGTTCCGGCTCCGAGCTCGACGATCACCCGGGCCGTCGCGACGCTCCCGCACTCGAGCACGCGGCGCGCCAGAAACCGTGAGCTGGGAACGACGGAGCAGACCTCTTTGGGGTTGCGCAGGAAGCCCTTGAAGAACTCGAGCGGCAGGTTCACCGCCTCGCTTTGCCTATCCAGTGGCGATCTCATTCAGGCTCCGTTGTCGGCCCGCTCGGAAGTGTGAGGAATAATGGGAAGAGCTGATTCCGCAAGTAGAGACCCTTTTATCGCGGGAGCGGAATGCGGGTCAACCGCCCCCCCCCAGGGGGACGGCCAGCCGCCACAGGAGCGGGTGGAGGCCCTGGTGCTCCCGCGGTCCCAGCCAGGCCATGAGCCACGACCTGTCCGGAGCCAGGCAGCCGCTTGAACCGGCTTCGCCCAGGCCGCATGATGCGTCTCGGAGCGTGAAATAGGAGAACGACCATGACGCGTGCGTACTCGATCAGCGCAGAGTCCATCGCCAAGGAACGAGAGCGGGTGGCAGACGACCTCTCCCGGTTCGACGTCTCCCGCGTCATCCAGATGGATGAGCTGGAGCTACGGCCGATGGGCCCCTTCGACGTACACCTCAGGATCCTGGCGGTCTCCGCGGAGCACAACGTCGACCACGCAGCGCTCGCCGATACGATCAACATCGTCGAGACGCGCGGCGGCAAGATGTACCCGGGAAATTCGGCCGTTGGGGAGATCCTCGGCGTTGGAGATGGCGTCCAGAGGTTCAAGCCGGGCGAGATCGTTCTCACACACTGCAACGGCGCGCCGGACAAGTTCGGCTACCCGCTCCGCATCTGGGGCTATGACCAGCCCGACTCGATCGGCTGGTACGCCGAGGAGGCGATGGTCGAGGAGTGGCAGCTGATCCCCTGTCCCCTGGACTGCGGGCTCTCGCTGTGGGAGATGGCGGCGCTTCCGCTGCGGGCGCCGACCGCCTACCACCTCTGGCGCCGCGCCATCGGCATCTACCGCCTCAAGGTACCCGCCGAGAGGCAGGCTGTTCTGAACGTGCTCGCATTCGGTGGAGGTGTTTCCGAGCTCTTCTTGATGCTCGCGGCCTCCCAGGGGCACAACGCGTTCTTCTGCTCCGGGAGCGAGGAACGGCGCGACGCCCTGGCCGAGCGCGGAATCGTGGGAATCGACCAGAACACCTTCAACCGCTTCGCGACGCGCGACGACGTCCGCGCGTTCAGCAAGGAGGTGCGACAGCTCACCTCGGGCGAGAACGTACACATCGTGTGCGACATGCTGCGCGGTCCCGTCGCCGACGCGGGAATCAACATTCTGGCTCGCCAGGGTGTGAACGTGAGTGCGGGCTGGCAGCTGGCGCAGAAGGTCACCTACAACTCCACGATTCAGTCGGTCAAGCAGGTGACGCTCGACCACGTCCACCTCGAGACCATCGACGGCTCCGTGGCGGCGACAGAGCTCTACGGGCGAGTATTCAAGCCCACAATACACAAAGAGGTGTACGCCTTCGAGGATCTTCCGCGCTGCATGCAGGAGATGTACGAGAACGTCCAAACGGGCATCCCGATCATCCGGGTGGCCCAGGAGCTGCCCGCTGCGTTCGGCCAAACCGGGTAGCGGCCATGCCGCGCGCCTACTGGCTCGCGAAGTCCGAACCCGGTAGCTACTCCTGGTGGGACCTCGAGAAGGACGGGAGCACCTACTGGGACGGCGTCCGGAACTACCAGGCCAGAAACAACCTGCAGGCGATGAAGAAGGGAGACCTCGTCCTCTTCTACCACTCGGTCAACGACCCGGGGGTCTTCGGGATCGCGCGCGTCACGGGCGCGGCGTACCCGGACCCGACGACCGACGACGAGCGCTGGGTTGCCGTCGATATTGAGCCCGTCGTCGGACTCGAGCGCCCGGTCTCCTTGAAGGAGATCAAAGCGGAGCGCAAGCTCCAGCAGATGGCCCTCCTCAAGCAATCGCGACTGTCGGTCATGCCCGTCGAGCGTGAGCACTTCGACAAGATCCTCGCTCTGGGAAATACGCGACTCCCAGGCCGGAAGAGCTGAACCGCCCGGATGGGAGGTAGAACATGGCTCTGAATCTCGGAACGATCCTCGCCACCTCCGCCCGCGAGCGACCCGATCACACCGCGGTGCGGCTGAACGAGGCAAAGCTCACGTATGCGGAGCTCGATCGGGCCGCGCGGGGGATCGCGACAGGCCTGCGCGAGCACGGACTCGACCCCGGCAGCCACGTGGCCCTGTTGATGCCGAACGTGCCGGAGTTCTCGGAGGCGTACTTCGGGATCCTCTACGCGGGCTGCACCGTCGTACCCCTGAACATCCTCCTGTCCGCGCCCGAGGTCAGCTACCACCTCCAGGACTCGCAATCAAAGCTGCTCTTGGCCCATCCGCAGTTCGAGGGTCCAGCAAGCGAAGGTGCCCAGGCGAACGGGATTCCGGTCTTCTGGGCGGGGGAAGGCTCACCGCGGTTGCGGGACCTGGCGCAAAGCGAGCCAATCGAGAGCCTGTATCCCTGCCAGGAGCAGGACACGGCCGTCATCCTCTACACCTCTGGTACGACGGGCAGGCCGAAGGGAGCCGAGCTCACGCACTCCAACCTGCTCCTCAACTGCGCGGCGGTCGTGCCGCGGCTGATCCCCTTTGGTAAGGACGACGTGGCGCTCGGGACCCTGCCCCTCTTCCACTCCTTCGGTCAGACCTGCATCCAGAACGCGAGCTTCGCCGCGGGCAGCACCGTGACCCTGCTCCCTCACTTCACTCCGCAGGAGGCACTCGAGATCATGCAGCGCGACCGCGTGACGCTGTTCGCGGGGGTGCCGACCATGTACTTCGCGATCTTGAACCACGAGGGGGCGGATGCGTACGACCTGTCGAGCTTGCGCTACTGCCTGACCGGCGGCGCGGCCATGCCGGTCGAGGTGATGAAGCGGTTCGAGGAGCGATACCCCGTCAAGATCCTCGAGGGCTACGGTCTGTCCGAGACCTCTCCGGTGGCGAGCTTCAACATGCTCGACAGACCCCGCAAGCCCGGCTCGATCGGCTATCCCGTATGGGGCGTCGACCTGGCCATCCTCGATCCCGAGGATCGGCCGCTCCCGGACGGCGAACGCGGCGAGATCTGCATCCGCGGCCACAACGTCATGAAGGGCTACTACCGACGACCCGAGGCCAACGCCGAGGCGTTGCGGAACGGCTGGTTCCACACGGGCGACATCGGCGTACGGGATGAGGACGGCAGCTACCGGATCGTCGACCGCCTGAAAGACATGATCATCCGCGGCGGCTTCAACGTGTACCCGCGCGAAATCGAGGAGGTCCTCTACGCCCACCCGGCCGTGGTCGAAGCCGCGGTGATCGGCGTCCCCCACGAGGCCCTGGGCGAGGAGATCAAGGCGGTTCTCACCCTGGGAGCCGGACAGGAGACCACCGCCGAGGAGATCATCGCCTACTGCAAGCAGCACCTCGCCGCCTACAAGTACCCCCGCTTCGTCGAGTTCGTGGAAACCCTCCCGAAGGGTCCCACCGGCAAGATCCTCAAGCGCGAGCTCGTATAGCTCGCGGGGGTTCTAGGGCAAAGACTCGAACTTTCCAATGCGGCGAGCGTGGCGGCCGCCCTCGAACTCTTCCTCGAGCCAGATGCGCACCCACTTGAGCAGGTCCTCGCTCGGGAACTCGCCCGCGCCGATGCACAGGACGTTCGAGTCGTGGTGGTTGCGGGTCATGGCGGCGGTGCGCTCGCTGTACACGAGGGCGGCGCGCGCACCGGGGATCCGATTGGCGAGCATCGACATGCCGATCCCGTTCGTGCAGGCCAGGATCGCCCGGTCCGTCTCGCCGTTCGCAGCGCTCTGCGCCGCCGGTATTCCGAAGTCCGGATAGTCGCAGGACTCGCTGGAATCGGTTCCGAAGTCCTCCACCTCGTGCCCGAGTCTCTCGAGCTCCCGCCGGAGCTCGCATTTGAACTCGTAACCGGCGTGGTCCGAGGCAACGGCGATTCTCATCGAAACTCCCCGTGGACTCCCCTCAGGCCGCCGCCCGGTAGATGTCCATCACCGCGTGCAGCAGGTCGATCGCCTCTCGCTTGTCGCGCTGGAAGGAGTTGCGGCCGATGATGGAGCCAAACCCCCCGCCGTCCGCGATGGCCTGGATCTCGTCGATCAGGCCCTGCCGACCCTTTGCCGGACCACCCGAGAAGATCACGATACGGCGGCCGCCGAAGGCGCTCTGCACCACGTGGCTGATCCGCTCCGCGAGCGAGCCCACGGGGATTCCCTGCTCCTCGTACACCTTGCGGGCCGCCGCCTGCTCGATGTGCTCCGTCGGCGGCTTGACCTTGATCATGTGCGCTCCGAGCTGCGCCGCGATCTGCGCGGCGTACGCGCAGACGTCGATCGCGGTCTCCCCTTGCTTGGAGATGCCGGATCCACGCGGGTAGGACCAGATCACCACCGCGAGGCCCACGTGCTTGGCCTCCTCGGCGAGCTCCCGGATCTCCTCGTACATCAGGTTGCGGTTCGCCGACGCCGGATAGATCGTGAAGCCGATCGCGGAGCAGCCGAGTCGCAGGGCGTCCTCGACGGAGCCGGTCACCGCGGGACACGGATCCTCTCCCGCATAGAGGGAGTCGGAGCTGTTGAGCTTGAGGATCAGCGGGATATCGCCCGCGAACTCTGCCGCCCCCGCCTCGAGGAAGCCCAGCGGTGCCGCATACGCATTGCAGCCCGCATCGATCGCGAGCTGAAAGTGGTAGCGAGGGTCGTAGCCCGGGGCGTTGGGAGCGAAGCTGCGGGCCGGCCCGTGCTCGAATCCCTGGTCCACGGGCAGGATGACCATCTTGCCGGTACCGCCCAGCCGCCCGTGGTTCAACATGCGGGCGAGATTCGTGCGGGTGCCCGGGTTGTCGGACGAGTACCAGGAGAGGATCTCCTTTACGCGCTTGCTACTCACGGTGCTCCCTCCTACCTGAGCGCCCTTCGCGCTCGAGAACGGGTCTCGCCTGCCGCCGCGCGGGTCGTCCGCTCGACGGCAACGGGGCAAGTCTAGCGCGGACCCGGATCGGCTCCAGGCCTCCCCGTCATGGCCGAGCTAGTAGAATCGGGCAGCCCGCAACGGAGGTCACCAGATGCCCGATCTCGAGCTCACCGTCGATGGCGGAATCGCAACGGTCCTGCTCAACCGCCCGGAAAACCTGAACGCGCTGTCTTCGCAAGTCCTCGGCGAGCTCGACTCCGCCGTCTCGCGGATCGAGGAGTCCCGCGATATCGCGGGAGTCCTCGTGACGGGAGCGGGCCGCGCGTTCGTGGCGGGGGCCGACATCGAGGAGATCGCGGGGCTGGACCCGGCGCAGGGCCTGCGCTTCTGCGAGCGCGGGCAGGCCGTGTTCTCGCGCATAGAGCGGCTCGAGAAGCCGGTCGTCGCCGCCGTGAACGGGTTCGCCCTCGGCGGGGGCTGCGAGCTGGCCATGGCCTGCCACATGCGCGTGGCCTCGAACCGCGCCCGATTCGGCCAGCCCGAGGTGAAGCTGGGCATCCTGCCGGGCTTTGGCGGCACGCAGCGGCTGCCCAGACTCGTAGGGCGAGGCATAGCGACACAGCTGATCCTGAGCGGCGAGATGATCGATGCCGACGAGGCGTTGCGGATCGGGTTGGTGAACGAGGTCGTCGAGCCCGATGCCCTGCTCGAGCGCGCGCGCAGCGTGCTCGAGCAATGTCTGGCAAACGGCCCGCGCGCGCTCGCGGCCTCGCTGGTCGCGATCCGGGACGGCCTCGAGCTCCCCCTGGAAGAGGCCCTCAAGGTCGAGGCGAGTCTCTTCGCCTCGACCTGCGGTACGCCCGAGATGCTCGAGGGAACCCGCGCTTTCCTCGAGAAGCGTGATCCCAAGTTCCCCCACTAGCGAGGGCGCCAACCTGGTCGGGGTGGAGGAACTGGCCGAAGACGATCCTATGGCCGTCCGGACCATCTTTCTGCTCCGTTCAGAACCGGACGGTGTCGGCTGGCTCCTCGATCACTGGATTCTCGAGTGTCCCGATCCGGTCGATCTCGATTCGAACGGTCTGCCCGGGCTTCAGAAAGCCCGGCGGCGACATCGCCATTCCGACCCCCGAAGGTGTACCCGTGGTCACCACGTCGCCCGGCTCGAGCGTGGACACCGTGGATAGCGTGGCGACCAGGTTGAAGCAGTTGAACAGCAGGTACTTCGTATTCGACCGCTGTCGGAGATCGCCGTCCACGTACGTCTCGAGCCCGAGCGAGTGCGGGTCGCCGATCTCGTCCGGCGTGACGAGCCACGGACCACAGGGGCCGTGGGTGTCCCAGGACTTCCCGAGCGTCATCGTAGGCGATCGCGCCTGCCAGTCCCTGACGCTCACGTCGTTCACGATCATGTAGCCGCCGATCACCTCGTGAGCGCGGTCCTCCGGCACGTGGCGGCAGCGCTTCCCGATCACGAACGCGAGCTCGCCCTCGTAGTCGACCGCCGTCGAGGCCCGCGGAACGTGAATCGGATCTCGGTGGGCCGAGACACAGCTCGTCTGCTTGTTGAAGACGAGCGGAAACTCCGGCAGCTCGCGCCCCATCTCTTCGATGTGATCCGTGTAGTTCAGGCCGATGCCCAGGAACTTCGACGGGTGCAAGACGGGTGCCTCGAACCGCACGTCTGCGAGCGCCAGGCGTCGCTGTGCCCCTTCTGCCGCGCTCCGGGCCGCCTCGCGCGCGGCCCGCCCCGCCGCGAGAAAGCGGGCCATCTCCGTCGGCAGGTCGGGTGCAGCCGCCGCGAGATCGACGATCTCGTCCCCGACAACGACACCGATGCGGGTCCGCCCCGCCTCCGTGAACGTCAACAGACGCACGTGTTCTCCTCAGCGAGCAGTATAACGCGTGCTAAGATTCCGCTGATGCCGGAAGAGCGCGTCGCGGTTGCACGTTATTCCTCTCCAATCGAGGCGAACCTGGCGCGCATGCGATTGGCGATCGCGGGAATCGAGGCATCTCTCACAAATGAGCAGGCGGCGGCCCTGTCGGGCGTGCCGGAAGACGGGCTCCCGATTCAGCTAGAGGTCGCACGCACCGACGCGCGCGGCGCCCTCGAGGTCCTCGGACAAAGGGCGGAGGAGCCCGCTGAAGAGCGCACGTGGCGAAACCGCGACGTGAATCCCGAGCGCTGCCCGATCTGCGGGTCCTCCTTCGTGGAGGTCCAGCAGCCATCGATCTCGGGTCGCATTCTTCGAACCCTGCTGACGAGCCTCGTCCCCATCCCCGCCTCCACGTTGGAGAGCAAGTCGCGCTCCTGCGGCGTCTGCAGGCACCGCTGGAAGAAGCAGCTGGGAGAGACCCACGAGCCGCCCGATCCCGGGAGCTGACGCGACCAAGAAGCGGTAGCCTTGCCGGTCGTGGGGAGGCGAGACGCAACGCTTGCGGTCCTGGCGCTCGTGCTGCTCGCGGGCTGCAGCGCTCCGGAGGCATCGCCCAAAGAGAAGATCCGCGCGCTGCTCACGGAAGTCGAGCGAGCTTCGCGCGACAAGGATCTCGGCGCCCTGCGCGACGTGATCTCCGAGCGCTACGCCGACTCCGCGGGCCGCGACAAGCGGGAGCTCGACGGGATTCTGACCGCCCAGTACCTGCGCAGGGGATCGGTCCACGTGCTGACCCGCATCCGCAGCCTCGAGTTTCCCCGGGCTGCGCACGCCGAAGCGAGCGTGCTGGCCGGCCTGGCCAGAACGCCGGTTCTGGACTTTGCCGATCTGCGTCGGCCTCAGGCAGACATCTACGTCTTCGACCTCGAGCTGGCAGAGGAGGACGACTCGCGCTGGCGCGTGATCCGGGCCCGCTGGCGCCCGGCACGTCCGGACGATCTCTACTGACAGCTCGGAGCTAGTCGATCCGCTCGAGGATGGTCGAGATCCCCATGCCGGCGCCGATGCACTGCGTGGCGAGGCCATACCGGGTTCCGCTGCGACGCAGCTCCCTGGCAACGGTCAGAACCAGGCGCGCGCCCGTCGCCCCCAGCGGATGACCGATTCCCAGAGAGCCGCCGTTCACGTTGACCTTCTCCTTGGCCAGCCCGAGGTCCCGGAGCGAGGGGATGACCTGAGCCGCAAAGGCCTCGTTGAACTCGACCCGGTCGATCTCGTCCGCCGTGATTCCCGCGTGTGCCAGCGCCCTGCGGGTGGCCGGGATGGGCCCCAGGCCCATCACCTGCGGTTTCACGCCCCCCACGCCCATGCCCACGATACGCGCCAGCGGCTCGATGCCCAGCTCGAGCGCCCTCGCCTCACTCATGAGGAGCGCCGCGGAGACACCGTCGTTGGTCGGGCAGGAGTTGCCCGGCGTGATCCGAACCTCCTGGTTTCCGAAGCTCTGCACGCCCGGAATCGGGTTCAGCGCCGCCAGCTTCTCCACCGTCGTGGTCGGCCGAATGCACTCGTCGCGATCGAAGGTGATGGCCTTCCCGATCTCGCCTTCGATCCACTCGCCGTTCTCGTTGAAGACCGGCTCTTCGACCTCGAGCGGAACGATCTCGTCCTTGTAGATCCCGGCCTCGTAGGCGGCGTGCGCCTTCTGGTGACTCTTTGCGGAGTACTCGTCGAGCTCCTCGCGCGTGAGCCCGTAGCACTCGACCACGTTCTGCGCGGTCTGGGTCATGGCCGTGAGCGGCGGCGCGTTCAGAATGAAGTCCGGGAAGGGTACCGAGAAGTTCTGGTCGTGATCGGCCGCCATGCTGCGCTGAACCTCGTTCATCTCGAGCAGCCTCGGGTTCAGCTTGGTGATCCGCGTCTGCTCGACGCGGGGGCCGCCACCGAGTCCCCGACCCATGCGCTCGATCCCCAGGGAGATGCCGCAGTCCATGGCTCCCACCATGATCGACGTCGCGATGCGGTGGATGGTCTCCATGCTGGAGCCACACTGGCGGTTCGAATTGAAGCTGCAGACCTCCAGCGGCAGCCCGGCCAGACGCACGACGGCACCGAGACCCAGGAACTCTCCCTCTCCGCTCACGTTCCCCAGGCCGACGTCCTCGATCATGGCGTCCGTGACCTTGGGGTTCCGCTCCAGCAGGGCGCGCAGCACCGTCGCTCCGGCCTCGTCGAGGCGGGTGGCAACCAGCTTGCCCCGGGCGCCTCGGCCAAAAGCGGACCGCACCCCATCCACCAACACGGCGTTCCTGAGTTCCATGCCCGTACCCTCCGTTGTCTGGGACCTACCCGGCTATTCTCGCGGTCCGGGCCGCGTTGTCCACGCTTCCGGGGGCTGGAAGAGATCCGCCCGGAATCTTGACGGATTAGTATATTTTGATATGTGTCGAGCGCATCGCCACGGGAGCCCGTATGAGCAGCGTAAGCGAGGCCGAGGTCCTGAACGCCCTCCGCCCCATCGAGGATCCGGACTTCAAACGCTCCATCGTCGATCTGGGGTTCGTGAAGAACATCGTGATCGAAGGCCCGCGCGTGGCGTTCTCGATCGAGCTCACGACGCCCGCGTGTCCGGTAAAGGCGCAGTTCCAGGAGGCGGCGCGCGCCGCGGTCGTCGCGCTTGACGGGGTCGAGCGGGTCGAGGTCACGATGACCGCGAACACGCGCGGGACGAGCCACAAGGACAAGCCCGAGGGGCTCGAGCAGGTGCGGAACACCGTGGCGGTGGCCAGCGGAAAGGGCGGCGTCGGAAAGTCGACCATCGCCGTGAACCTGGCGCTGGCGCTCGCGGAGAGCGGTGCGCGGGTGGGGCTCCTGGACTGCGACATCTACGGCCCGTCCATCCCGCTCATGCTCGGGATCTCGGGAAGACCGCAGATCACGGAGGAGAAGAAGATCCTGCCGCTCCACAGCTACGGGCTCGAGCTGATGTCGATCGGCTTCCTGGCAGGCGAGAACACCCCGGTCATCTGGCGCGGGCCGATGGTCCACGGGATCATCCGCCAGTTCCTCGGGGACGTCCGCTGGGGTGAGCTGGACTACCTCGTACTCGATCTCCCCCCCGGAACCGGCGACGCCGTGTTGACGCTAACCCAGAGCGCTCCGCTGGCCGGCGCGTTGATCGTGACCACCCCGCAGGAGGTTTCCTTGATCGACGCGCGCAAGGGCCTGCAGATGTTCCAGCGGGTGAACGTCCCGGTGCTCGGGATCGTCGAGAACATGAGCTACTTCGTCTGCGACGGCTGCGACAAGCGCCACGCCCTCTTCGGGGAGGGCGGCGCGGAACGCGCCGCGCAGGAGCTCGACACGGAGGTCCTGGCGCATATACCCTTCGAGGCGGACGTGGTCGCGGCGGGTGACGCGGGCAAGCCGACACTGATCGCCCAGCCGGACTCCCTCGTCGCAATGGCGATTCGCGAGCTGGCCGGACGCGTAGCCCGCAAGCTGTCGCTACTCAACGCGGAGGCGCCGCCGGTGCTGGACACGAACATCCAATGGGTGAATACGCAGTGAAGGTCGTCCGCTGGGACGAGCAGGCCAGGCGCTTCGCGCCGGAGAAGATGCAGAAGGTGGGCCTGTTCGCCTCGGAGCGCTTCTTCCTCGACCTCTACTGCCTGGAGCCGGGGCAGTTCCAGAAGACGCACGCCCACGCGGGTTCCGACAAGGTCTACCTCGTGACGGAGGGTCGCGGGCGCTTCCAGATCGGGGAGGAGAGCAAGACGCTGGTGGCCGGCGAGGCGGTCATGGCGACCCCGGGGGAGGTACACGGAATCGCGAACGATTCGGGCGAACGCCTGGTGGTTCTGACGCTGATGGCCCCGCCGCCCACGTCGGGGTAGCGTGCAAAGCGCGCTCGCGATCGCCGGCTCGGATCCCACGGGGGGAGCCGGAATCCAGCTGGACCTGCAGGTCTTCGCGTTCCACGGGGTGCACGGAATGGCGGTTCCCACCGCCCTCACGGTGCAGACGACCGCCGGCGTCCTGCGTACGCTGCCCGTCTTTCCCAACGTGGTCGGCGAGCAGCTCACCGCCCTGTTCGACGACATCCGCCCCGACGCGATCAAGATCGGCATGCTCGCCACCGACGACGTGCTGCTGCGCGTGATCGGGGTACTCGAGCGCATTGACGTGCCGCGGGTCGTCGATCCGGTCCTGCAGGCCTCCGACGGCTCGTTCCTGCTGGAGCGACGGGCGCTCGGGAACCTCGTCGACCGCGTGATCCACGGCGCAGCACTGGTCACGCCGAACCGGAGCGAGGCCGAGGTCCTGACCGGGACCTCCGACCCGGAGGAGGCAGCTCGCGTGCTCCTCGATCTGGGCGCGCGCGCAGCCCTGATCAAGGGAGGTCACGCCGACGGTTCGGCCGACGACTTTCTACTGACGAAGCAGAGCGGCTGCTGGCTGCGCGGGAAGCGCGTCGAGGGCGGGGCCGTTCACGGAACCGGCTGCGCCCTCTCCTCCTCGATCGCCGCCCGTATCGCTCGAGGCGAGGAGCTCGAGCTTGCCGTCCGGGGAGCGAAGCGCTGGCTGCACGACGCGATATCCGGGGCGGAGCAGCTCGGCAAGGGGCAGCTGCACTTGCACCTGCACCCGGGCTAACCTAGGGGCATGGATCTTCGGTACAGCGAGGAGTACGAGGGGTTCCGCGCGGAGGTGAAGGCATTTCTCGCGGACAACTGGCCCCCGAAAGGCGAGGAGTCCCAGCGGAGCCAGGACGAGCAGCAGGCCCGCTTCCGCGGCCTCGCCATCGAACGCGGCTACCTCGCGCGCGCGATTCCGAGAGAGTACGGTGGCTCCGAGCAGCCGCCTGACGTGCTCCGGGGGGCGATCATCCGCGAGGAGTTCGGCCGGGCGGGCGCCCCCCAGGACCCGCACCCCCCGACGGCCCAGCTCATCCCGACGCTCCTCGAGCACGGTACCGAGGCGCTGAAGCAGCGCTACCTGCCTCCGACGCTGCGAGGGGACCTGGTCTGGTGCCAGGGCTACAGCGAGCCGGGCTCCGGCAGCGACCTGGCGTCGGTCCAGACGCGGGCCGAGCGGGTGGGTGACGAGTGGGTGATAAACGGCCAGAAGATCTGGACGACGGGGGCCCACCAGGCGGACATGATCTACCTGCTCTGTCGCACCGAACCCGATGCGGGCAAGCACGCCGGCATCTCGTACCTGCTCCTCGACATGAATCAGCCCGGCGTCGACGTGCGGCCGCTCAAGCAGATGAGCGGGGACGCACACTTCAACGAGGTCTTCTTCGACGACGCCCGCACGCCGGCCGATCACATCGTGGGCAAGCGCGGCGAGGGCTGGATCGTGTCGCGCTCGACGCTCCAGCATGAGCGCAACGCGGCCGGCCGCGTTGCGGAAGTGCGCGGTCCGTTCGAGGAGCTCGTGCGGCTAGCGCAGAAGAGCGTCCGCAACGGAGGCCCGGCGATTGCGGACCCGAACGTTCGCCAGCGCATTGCCGAGATCGAGGGCTACGTCGCGTCCCACGAGTACTCGGCCTACCGCCAGCTCACCTGCGATGCGCGCGGAGAGAGCCCCGGGCCCGTCGCCACCATGAACAAGCTCGCGAAGACGGATGTCTGCCTGATGATGGCGAAGCTTGCCTTCGATCTGCTCGGAGACGAAGGACTGTCTGCGCCGGTCTCGAGCCGGGATGGCCCGCCGACGGACAGCCGCACCTGGATCTACGAGTACATGAACTCGATCGCGCAAACGATCGGAGCAGGAACCTCCAACATCCAGCGCAACATCATCGGGGAGCGCGGTCTCGGACTCCCGCGCGACTTCGCCGCCCAAAAGAACCGCTAGTGTCCTGTTCCGGGAGTGCGCTCGCATCTCCCACCAGGTGGGCTACTTGCAGCGCTCCACGTAGCGGAGCTCTCCCGGATCCACGCGGATTCGATCGCCCGCCTCGATGAAGGGCGGCACTTGCAGGCTGACCCCGTTCTCGAGCACGGCGGGCTTCGTCGACTTGGCGGCGGTCTGGCCCCTCACGACGGGCTCCGCCTCGCGCACGCCGACCTCCACGGTCTTGGGGAGCTGGACGCCAATCGGGTTGCCGTCGAGCAGCTCCACGTGGATGCGCATGCCCTCTGAAAGCCAGGGACTCGCCTCGCCCAGCGTCTCCTTGGAGAGGCTGAGCTGCTCGTAGCTCTCGGTGTCCATGAAGACGGCCGTCTCGGGCTCCGAGTAGAGATACTCCATCTCGCGGGCCTCGACGTGTGCCCGCTCGACGAGCTCCGCGGCGGAGAACCTCACCTCGCGTTGACTGCCGTCGAGCAGGTTGCGCAGCTTGGTCTGGACGAAGGCGCGCTTGTTCCCGGGTGTGCGGTGCTCGAACTTGAGCACCCGGTAGGGGATGCCCTCGTAGATGATGGGCGTTCCGCGCCTGAGACTATTTGCCTGGATGTCTGCCATATCAGGAGCTCTGTTTCAGCCGGGCGAGCAGGCGGTCCCAGATCCCTCCGAAGCCTCCGTTCGACATGATCAGGGCCACGTCGGAGCCCGTCCGGGAACGCGCCAGATGATCGATGATCTCGTCGACCTCGGGCAGATATTTCGCTTCGAGGCCGCGCTCCGCAAGCTCGGAGACGACCCACTCCGGCCGCAGTCGCTCCTCTTCCGGAATCTGCTCCGGTCGGAACACCCGGGCCAGGATGACGGCATCCGCTCCGCTGAGCGCCTCGACAAGCTCCGCCTCGAAGTAACGGCGGCGGCTCGTGTTCGTGCGCGGCTCGAAGACGGCCCAGAGCTTGCGGTCCGGATGGCTCGCTCGTGTGGCGGCGATCGTCTCGCGCACGGCGGTCGGGTGGTGGGCAAAGTCGTCGATCACGGCAAAGCCGTTCTCGTCGCCGCGCAGCTCCTGGCGCCGGCGCACACCTTGAAACTCTTCCAACGCCTCGGCCGAGCGCCCCGGGTCCACTCCCAGGGAGTCGCACACCGCCACGGCACCGAGAGCGTTCTCCACGTTGTGTCGTCCGTGCAATGGAAGATGGATCCGGGACATCCGCCGCTCTCCCTTCCAGAGCGTGAAGTCCGTCCCCTCCTCGTCGAACGCGACATCGCTCACGCGCCAGAGAGCCGGCTCGCGAAAGCCGTATCCTTCCACCCGGGCGCGGGCAACCTCCAGCACGTCGCGCACACTCTGGGAATCACTGGCGGCGATGATCCGCCCCCTCTCGGGCACGGTTGCTATGAGCTTGCGGAACTCCGCCTGGATATCCGCGAGCGACGCGTAGATGTCGGCGTGGTCGAACTCGCACGAGGTCAGGAGTACGGTGCGCGCGCCGTAGTGCAGGAACTTGGGCGTCTTGTCGAAGAACGCCGTGTCGTACTCGTCGCCCTCGATCACGAAGTGCTCGCCACGGCCGAGCCGGATACTCCCACCCAGATTCCGCGCCACACCACCCACCAGCACGCTCGGATCCACGCCGGCATGCGTCAGGATCCACCCGATCATGCTGGTCGCCGTGGTCTTGCCGTGCGTGCCCGTCACGACGACGCTGTGCTTGCCGCGCATGAAGAAGAACTGCACGGCGTCGGGAAACGAGATGTACGGAAGACCGCTGTCGATCGCGGCGCGCGCCTCCGGGTTGTCTTTGCGCACGCTGTTGCCGATCACGACGAGGTCCGGGGACTCGCGCAGCACGTGGTCTGCCACGTAGCCCTTCTGTACCTCGATGGACGCGTCCCGCAGCTGATCGCTCATGGGGGGGTAGATATCCTGGTCGCTTCCGCTGACCCGGAAGCCCCGGTCCGCCAGCATGCAGGCGAGCGAGCCCATACCCGTTCCGGCCACCGCGACCAGGTGGACGTGGCGGATCGCCTCGAGCGGCGGCAGCTCAGGCGGCAAGGAAAGCCTCCCAGATCAGGTCGTGCACCTGCGGCCGCAGCTCGAAGCGACTCCGCTTGGCAACGAGGTGCACGCGGTTCGCGAGCATCACGACGATCCAGCCGCGTTCGAGGTCGATCCACAGGCTCGTACCCGTGAAGCCCGTGTGCCCGATCGAGTGGCTGGAGAAGTACTGACCCGAGGTCGACCGGCCGGCGGTAGGCGTGTCCCAGCCCAGTGCCCAGTCGCTGGCCTCCGTGAGCTGCTGACGGCGGAAGAACTCGAGGGCGAGCTCGGCGGGAAAGATCTCGCTCTGGCCGCGGCTGGCGGCCAGCATCTCCCGCCCGAAGCGCAGCACGTCGGCCGCCGTACCGAAGAGCCCCGCGTGGCCCGCGATGCCTCCCATGGCCCACGCGTTGGGATCGTGCACCTCGCCCCAGAGGATCCGGTCGCGCCAGGCGCAGTCCTCGGTCGCGGCCACCCGCTCGACCGTCCCCGCGGACCCGACCCGGCGGAAGCCCGTGTCGACCATGCCCAGGGGCTCGTAGACGCGCCGCTGGCAGAACGTGTCGAGCCCCTCTTGCGCGAGCTCCGCCACGATCTCTCCCAGCACGATGAAGTCGAGATCCCCGTAGACAAAGGCGTCGCCCGGCTCGTACACGGGTGCGCTGCGCAGGGTCCGATTGACGATCGAGTCTCGGCCCGCGGGCTGGGCCAGCAGCGTCTCCCCCGTCTTGTGCTCGCGCTCGCGCAAGTCGGCGTAGTACGCCCGCCAGGGCCGGAGTCCGGAGCAGTGGGCCAGGAGCTGGCGGACGCTGATCTTCTCCTTGCCGCGCTCTGCGAACACCGGCAGGATCTCGCAGACGGGCTGGTCCAGCGCCAGCTTTCCCTCCGCAACCAGCAGCATCAGCGCCGGGGTGGTCGCCATGACCTTGGTGAGCGACGCCAGGTCGTAGATGGTGTCCGGCCTGGCCTCGTAACGCTCCGGCGAGAGAACCGCCGCTCCGTGAACTCCCCGGTAGCTGAGCTCTTGACCGGGGTAGAACCCGCTCGGCGAATCCGTACCGACCGTCCCCTCCCCCGCCGGCCCGCACAGCACGGACTCGACGACGCTGCTCGCGAGCTCGCCCCGCTCGATCGCGCGCTCGATCGCGCGATCCACCTTCGCGAGCTTCCTGCGCACGGCGGCGAGCTTCAAGCGCCCTCCTCCACGACCGGGTCTACCAGAGCCAGCGTCCCGCGATCGCCATCGAGCTCCGCGGTGATCCCCACGCCGAGCGCGCGATTGTCCGCAACGTGCCCGAAGGGCAAATCCAGGGCGATCGGTCCCCCGACCTCGGCCTGCAGGATCTCGGCGACCACGTCCCGGGCCGCGACCTGAGGGTAGCGCTCGTCGACGCAGTCCACGAGCTGTCCTACCGCCACGCCCCGGGCCTGCTTGAGCTTGCCCGCCTCTCGCAGCTGCAGGAGGCAGCGATCGATCGCGTACGGCTTCTCCCCCACCTCCTCGAAGAACAGAATGGCTCCACGGGTGTCCACCTCCCAGGGCGTACCGAGGCTGCCGGCGAGCATGGTCAGGTTCCCACCGACCAGGGGGCCCCGCACCCGCCCGCCCCGGAGGAGCTCCCCCTCCAACGGGACCAGGGCCTCGGGACCCCCGCGCAGGACCTCGAGCAGACGCGCGCGCGCGGGCAGAGTCGCATCGCTGCGCTCCAGCATGGGGCCGTGCACCGAGGCCAGACCGGCGCAGCGCCGCAGCCAGAGCAAGAGCAGCGTCGCATCGCTGTAGCCCACGAAGAGCTTCCGGGCGCGCCGGATCTCCACCGGGTCCAGCTGGGGCAGCAGGCGTCCCACCCCGTAGCCCCCCCGCGCCAGCACGATCGCGCGCACCTCAGGCGCTCGGATCAGCTCGAGCAGATCCGCGAGCCTCTCCCGATCGGTGCCCGCCAGGAAGCCGGAGCGGGCCCGCAGGTTCTCGCCGCAGCGCGTCCGATAGCCCGCCTCGTCGAGCCAGTGGAGCCCTTCCTCGAGCGGGCTGTCGTCCACCGGGCCCGACGGCGCGCAGATTCCGATGGTGGACCCCGGTGGCAGCGAGAGCGGTCTCTTCAACGCGCGCCCGCGCGAGAGCCGCATCAGAACGGCGACTCCACATCCCCTCCACCGCCACCCCAGCTCTCGGGCTCCGGACCGGGGTCGAAGCCAGTCTCGACCGGAGGGGCGGCATCCCGGCCCGCCAGGTTGTGGAAGCGGGCGAAGCGCTTCTCGAACTGGAGCCTCACCGTGCCGATCGGCCCGTTCCGCTGCTTGGCGATGATCACCTCCGCGATGCCCTGGTCGGGACTGTCCTCGTCGTAGACCTCGTCGCGGTAGATGAACACCACGTGGTCCGCGTCCTGCTCGATCGCTCCCGACTCGCGCAGATCCGCGAGCTGCGGCCGCTTGTCCGGGCGGTTCTCCGGTCCGCGATTCAGCTGGGAGAGGGCGATCACCGGGATGTCGAGATCCTTGGACAGGAGCTTGAGCGAGCGACTGATGTCCGCGACCTGCTGCTCGCGGCGCTCCCGCTCCTGACGGCCCTGGATGAGCTGGATGTAGTCCACGATGAGCAGCGTCAGGTTCTGCTCGCGGTGGAGGCGGCGGGCGCGGGCCGAGATGTCGCTCACCGTGACGGCCATGCTGTCGTCCAGATAGAGTCGCGCGCCCTCGAGGATGGTGGCCGCGCGGGTGAGGCGCTTCCAGTCCTCGTCCGAGAGCATCCCGTTCTGAAAGCGTATGTTGTCGACCTGGGCTTCCGAGAGCAGGAGGCGCAGCACCAGCTCGCGCTTGGTCATCTCGAGGGAGAAGAAGCCGACGCAGCCGTTGTCGTCCACGGCGTGGTTGCGCGCCACGCTCAGCGCCAGGGCGGTCTTCCCCATGCTGGGTCGTCCTGCGATGACCATCAGCTCGCCGCCCTGGATCCCACCGGTCTTGCTGTCGAAGTCATCGAACCCGGTGCGCACGCCGGTGACCTCTCCGGCCTGCACGCGCTCGATCCAGTCGAACGTTCCCTGCATCTCGTCGCGCATCGAGGTGAAGACGGAGCCGGCATGACCCACGGCGATCTGCAGCACCTCGCGCTCCGCGAGCTCGAGGAGCTCGTCCACCGGCTGCAGCCCGGCGTAGCCGCGCGAGGCGACCTCTTCACAGGTGCGGATCAGCGCCCGCGCGATGGACTTCTCGCGCAGGATCTGCGCGTGGTGCTCTATGTGCGCCGCCGTCGGGACGGCGTCGGCTATCCGACTCAGGAAGGCGACGCCGCCGATCTGATCGAGCAGGCCGCGCTCTTCCAGGTAGCTGCGCAGCGTGATCAGCGTGGCGGCCTGCTGCTTGGCGGCCAGATCGGCGCAGGCCTCGTAGAGAATGCGGTGACGCGGGAGGTCGAAGACAGCCGAGGAGAGCTTGTCCTCGACCTTGAAGTAGGAATCGTGGTCGAGGATGAGCGCGCCCAGCACGGCGCGCTCCGCCTCGTGATCGGACGGGATGGCGCGCAGCGTCTCCTCCGCACGCGGCGGGCTAGCTCCGGTCCTGGGCTCCGTCTCGAACGCCAAACCTCTCCCCCACGGAAGGCACAGTGTACACCACCGTGGCTACTCGTCGGAGAACGTGTCCTCGTCGGAATCTTCGTCCGAGCCTTCGCCCTCGGCCCCGTCGGATTCCGCCGCTTCGAGCTCCGGTGTCTCGACCTCGTCGGGCTCGGGGATGCCGGCGGAGACCACCTTGACGGCGAGCTCGGCGATCACCTCCCGGTGGAGTCGCACGGACACGGTGTGGTCTCCCACCTGCTTGATGGCCTCCCCGAGCTCGATCTTGCGACGGTCGATCTGGAAGCCCGCCTCGGCGAGGCGGCCCGCGATATCGGCGTTGGTCACGGATCCGAACAGCCTGCCCTCGGAGCTCGCCTGCATCTCGAAGGCGAGGTCGACCGTGGCCAGGCCGCGAGCCACCTCCTCCTGGACGGACATCTCCTTGCGCTGCTTCTCCGAGACCATGCGGCGCTGGTGCTCGATCTGCTTGACGCGCCCCGGCGTCGCCAGCATCGCCTTGCCCTGCGGGAGCAGGAAATTGCGACCGAAGCCGGCGCGCACCTTCACCACGTCACCGGCCTCGCCCAGCTTCGGGATGTCCTCGGTGAGGATGACCTGCATGGATCCCGCCATTCCCGCTCGCTATTGATGCGCCGTGGTGAAGGGGATCAGCGAGAGGTGGCGCGCTCGCTTGATCTCCACGGTGAGCCTGCGCTGGTGCTTGGCGCAGTTTCCGCTGATCCGCCGAGGGATGATCTTGCACCGCTCGGTCAGGAAAATCCGTAGCGTCTTCGAGTCCTTGTAATCCAGCTCCAGGGTGGCGTCCGCGCAGAAGCGGCACATCTTGTTGCGGCTGAACATGCGCCGTCCACCGCGACGCCTCTTTCGCGTGGGCCTCTTTGCAATGATCTCGGGCACGCTTCGCTCCTACTTCTCGTCCTCGTCGACCTCGAGCTTCTCGTCCTCAGCGACCGCGAGCTTCTCGCCCTGGCTAACCTCGAGCTTCTCGTCCTCGCTGACCGCGGGCTTCTCGTCCTCGCCGACCGCGGGCCCCTTGTCCTCGCCGACCGCGAGCTCCTTGCCCTCGCTGACCCCGGGCCTCTCGTCCTCGCTGACCGCGAGCTCGGGCGCCCCGCCGTCCTCTTTCTCCAGCCCGGCCTGGCGCTCGGCCTCCATCCTGGCCCGTTCCTGCTCACGCTCCGCCTCGAGGCGCGCGCGCTCCTCCTGACGCCGGGCCAGCTCTGCTGCCTGCTCCGCGGCCTCGCTGATCCGAGCCTCCACGTCCTTCACGCTGTCGTCCACCTGGACGCTGAGGAAGCGCAGCACGTCGGGGTCGAGCCGAAGTCCGCGCTCGAGCTCGCTGATCTCGGAGCCCTCGCCCAGAAAGTTCAGCTGGAAGTAGTGACCCTTCTGGAACTTGCGGATCTCGTAGGCGAGCTTGCGTTTGCCCCAGTCGTCGCGAAGCAAGACCCGCGCACTACCCGAGCCCTCTATGAACTCATCTGCGCGAGAGTGGATCTCTTGCTCGCGTTCGGGTGTCGCGTCCGGCTGAATGACGTAGATGAGCTCGTATTCGCGCACCGCGCAGCGTCCTCCCGGTCAGGGGCCCCGGAGTGCCGGGACCGAGGATGTGGTGCTCCGTTCTGGAGGGGGCGCAGTGTAGCCCCGCAGCGCCGCCGTCGCTAGATGATGAGCGGGGCGATCACCACACTCACGATGGCCATGAGCTTGATCAGGATGTTGAGCGAAGGCCCCGCAGTGTCCTTGAAGGGGTCGCCCACGGTGTCGCCCACGACGGCGGCCCTGTGCGCGTCCGTGCCCTTACCCCCGTGCGCACCCTTCTCGATGGTCTTCTTGGCGTTGTCCCAGGCACCTCCGGCGTTCGCCATGAAGAGCGCCATCAGGACGCCGGTGACCGTCACCCCCGCCAGAACGCCGCCGAGCGCTTGCTTGCCAACGATGAAGCCGACCAGCACGGGGACACTGATGGCCAGGAGACCGGGCATCATCATGCGCCGGATCGAGGCCGTGGTGGAGATGGCGACACATCTTGCGTAGTCGGCCTTGGCGGTGCCCTCGAGCAGTCCCGGGATCTCTCGAAACTGGCGGCGCACCTCCTCGATCATCTCGCCTGCCGCGATGCCGACCGCTTTCATGGCCAGCGAGCTGAAGAGGAAGGGGATCATGCCTCCCACGAATACACCCGCCATCACGATCGGGTTCAGGAGGTCGAGGGACTCCAGATGGGACTGGGTCCGGAAGGCGCTGAAGAGCGCGAGGGCGGTGAGCGCCGCCGACCCGATCGCGAAGCCCTTGCCGATGGCGGCCGTGGTGTTCCCGACCGCGTCCAGCATGTCGGTGCGCTCGCGAACCTCGGGTGGCAGGCCGGCCATCTCGGAGATTCCCCCGGCGTTGTCCGCGATCGGCCCGTACGCGTCGACCGCCAGCTGAATCCCGACCGTGCACAGCATGCCCAGCCCGCCCATGGCGATGCCGTAGAGCCCGCAAAGCCAGGAGGCGCCGACCATGGCCAGCGCGATCACGATCACCGGAACCGCCGTCGATCGCATGCCCACGGCCAGCCCCGAGATGATGTTGGTCGCCTCGCCCGTGACGGAGGCCGCGGCGATCTCCGCGACCGGGGCGGTACCGGTGGCGGTGTAGTGCTCCGTGGCCAGCGCGATCACGGTCCCCCCGACGAGTCCCAGCACCATGGCGCCCAGGATGTGAAGCGTCCCGACCCCGACGATCGCGTCGATGGCGAAGTAGGCGACCGGGATCATGATCACCACCGCGCCAAACACCCCGATGTTGAGCGCCATCTGGGGACTCCCACCCTCCGAGGTCCGGACGAAGAAGGTCGAGACGATCGACACCACGATGCCCAGCCCGGCCAGCGCGAGCGGGAGCACCACGTAGCGAACCTGGCCCTCGACGGGAATCTCGAGCGAGACCGCGTAGGGCACGCCGAGAATCATCGCGCCGATGATGGCACCGACGTAGGACTCGAACAGGTCCGCACCCATGCCGGCAACGTCCCCCACGTTGTCTCCGACGCAATCGGCGATCGCCGCGGGGTTGCGCGGATCGTCTTCGGGAAGCCCGGCCTCGACCTTGCCGACGAGATCCGCCCCGACGTCCGCCGCCTTGGTGTAGATACCGCCCCCAACGCGCGCGAACAGGGCGATCGAGCTCGCGCCCAGGCTGAAGCCCGACATCAGCGTGAGCACCTGACCCGTGACGTCCTCGACCGCCCAGCCGTACATCCGCGTGTAGAGCAGGAACAGCCCGGAGAGTCCCAGGATCCCGAGTCCCACGACGCTCATTCCCATCACGGCGCCCCCGCTGAACGCGATCGCGAGCCCCGAGCTGAGAGAGTGTCGCGCGGCCGCGGTGGTGCGCACGTTGGCCAGGGTGGCC
>JAUXJB010000221.1 GCA_030624945.1 Deltaproteobacteria bacterium
ATGCTGGCCGCCTCCGGCACCCTCTTTGCCACGCTCGTCGGCTTTGGCACCTGGCTCGTGGGCGGCACCCCGCCCGGCGATCTGAGCCGCGGGCTCTGGATCGCGCTCAATCTCCTGACCGCGGCGGCGCTGGTACCGCTCTGGTGGCCGGCCCTGCGGAGCGAGATGGAGTAAGCCCGCGTTCGCCTTAGCGGTTGATCGGCACGAGCCTCACGGGCACCGTGTTGGTTCCGAGTACCAGCTCGCGCACTCGATCCGCGAGGCCGTACTTCTCGCGCATCATGCGATCCACGCGCTCTCGAATCGCCTTGTCTCGGGAGATGGTTGCTTTGTAAGAGGCCTCGGAGTCGTATCGCTCCAGCCGGATCTGCGTGCCCGGGCGGACCTCGGCGAGCCACTTGCGATCGGGCTTCGCGGCGCGGATCCAGAGCGAGCGCGACTCTTCCACTACCCACAACGTCGTGTAGCGATCCTGGTACCCGATGTCCTTCGTGTGCAGGATGGCCACGTCGCTGCTGGCGGCCTCCAGGACGGCCAAGCCGCCAAAGACGAGGAGCAGGGCTATTCCCCAGGAAAGGTTCGTCCGATTCACGGCCACTTCCGCCCCCAATTCGACGCTTAATCCCTCCATCGGGGAAAGTCGAGGAGATCATGAGAAGGGGGTGGGAATTGACAGCTGGGCCCTTGGCAATGCGAATATGGCTCGTGACCGAAGCTCTTTTCACGCCGAGAGATGGCGGCTTCATGCCGACTCCCTACAGCCGGAGTCCGTGGGGCCAGAACACGCTTCACGGTGGGCCCGTGGCGGCGCTGCTCGCGCATCAGGTGGAGCAGCGCACGCCGGATTCGAGCCTGCGCATCGCCCGGCTCACCACCGATCTGTTCCGGCCCGCGCCCCTCGTTCCGCTGACGGTGGATACCGAGGTCCTGCGCGATGGGAAGCGGATCATGGCAATGCGAGCATCGCTCATCGCCGATGGAGTCGAGGTGAGCCGTGCTCAGGCTCTCTTGGCACGTACCTCCGACGTGGATGCATCCGCGACGGATCTGCTCCCGGATCCCATTCCGTTCCCGGAGGACGCCGAGGAGTCATCGCTCATCGCGCACGACGGGGAGCCCGCGTATTCCAAGACGGTGCGCTTTCGCTATTCCGTTGAGCGGGGGGTCGAGCAGCCTGTCGCTGTGTGGATCCACGTACCCTTGCAGCTCATGCCCGGGGTCGCGTTGACGCCGGCCGTCCGTGCGGCCGCTACTTCGGACTACGTGAGCGCGTTCTCCGCCTGGCATTCCGGGAGGGGTCGGGGCGTTCCCTTCATCAACGCGGACATCACGCTCTATCTGTTCCGCCCGCCCGCGGGCGAATGGTTATGTCTGGCCGAGATGGATCGGGGCAGCCACGAGGGCATCGCGGCTGGCGCGGGGTTTCTTTACGACCTCGCTGGGCCCGTGGGGCGCTGTGCCGCCTGCTCGGTCTCCCGTCCCCCTCCGCAGCGCTAGAGGTACACAGTGCCCGCTCAGCTCTTCGCGAGCGCTCGCAGTACGCGGAGCGACGGGGCGAAGAAGTTTGCCCCGGAGACGGCGCGACTGAAGTCCATCAGGTGGTCGTGGAGCCCGTCCCCCGACGTGCCCATCATCCGGGCGAGCATCTTCTCGGGGATGTCGAGATTCCCGGTGTAGGCGATGAAGAAGAGCCCGCGCTCGGAGGTGGTCCCGTAGGGGAAGCTGTGGCGGACGATCTCGAGCTCCTCGTCGCCCTCCTCGATCACCGTTCGGCTGATGTGCGACGTCGCCGGCTTCGTCCGGTCGGAAAGCTCCACGCTGTCCCGCTTGCGCCTCCCGATGATCTTCTCCTGCTCCCTTACTGGAAGCATCTCCCACTTCTCGAGGTCGTGGACGTAGCGCTGGGTGAAGACGAAGCTCCCACCGGCGAAGTCCGCATCTTCCTGCCCTATCAGTGCTACCTCCGCGCGCTGCTTTCCCTTCGGGTTCTCCGTTCCATCGATGAATCCCGTCAGGTCGCGCGCGTCGAGGTAGCGGAAGCCGTGCACCTCATCGAGGAGATCCACGGTCCCTCCGAGCTCTTTGCGGATCCGGGTTGCGAGCTCGAAGCAGAGGTCCTGCCGCCGCGAGATGAGGTGGATGAGGAGGTCTCCTCCCGTCGCGGGGGCACTGCGTCCCGCGACCTGGATGCTCTTGAAGGGCCGGAATCCCCTGGGTCGCTTGCCGGGGAAGAGGATGTCCCAGAGCTCCGATCCCAGGCTCGCCACGCTGACGAGCTTTGCGCGGGGGTCGAGCTTCGCGACCTTCTGGGTCAGGTTGGGGATCCTGGAAGTCACCTTCGCGACCGCGGGTCCGTCCTGGACGGGGTGAGGAACGGACAGGATCAGAAAGAGGGAGCTCTGGCTCGGCTCCGGGATGATTCCCGACTGGGGATCGGGCATGGGGGGTCTCCTCTGCGCGCGCCTTGCAGCTCGCGCGTGCATCTTATCAACGGCTGTGCATCTGGCCAGGCGAGGGTGGTCTGCTAGCCTCCGCGCGCCGCATGGAGCTCCGCAACGTCGCCATCATCGCCCACGTCGATCACGGCAAGACCACCCTGCTGGATGGCTTGCTGCGCCAGACCGGTGCGTTCCGGGCCAACCAGCAGGTCCAGGAGCGAGTCATGGACAACGGGGATCTCGAGCGCGAGCGCGGGATCACGATCCGCGCGAAGAACACCTCGGTGGAGTACGAGGGGGTCAGGATCCACCTGGTGGATACACCCGGACATGCGGACTTCGGCGGAGAGGTGGAGCGCGTGCTCGGAATGGTCGACAGCGTGCTCCTGCTGGTGGATGCGGTCGAGGGCGTCATGCCGCAGACGCGCTTCGTGATGCGCAAGGCCCTCGAGCACGAGCTGCGGCCGATGGTGGTCGTGAACAAGATCGATCGCCCCGATCAGCGCGCGGCCGAGGTCTTGGACGAGGTGTTCCAGCTGCTGGTCGACCTGGGTGCCAGCGATGCGCAGCTCGACTTTCCGGTGGTCTACGCGTCGGCAAAGCACGGCGTGGCCGCCCTGGAGCCGGACGGTCCCCTGGAGAACCTGCGGCCGCTCCTCGACATGATCGTCGCGCACGCCCCGGCTCCCGAAGTCGACGCCGAAGGTCCGTTTCGGTTTCAGGCCGTCACGCTCAGCTACGACGAGTACCTGGGACGGCTGGTGATCGGGCGCGTGGAGCGAGGGTCGCTCTACCGCGGCAGCATGGCG
>JAUXJB010000252.1 GCA_030624945.1 Deltaproteobacteria bacterium
CCCTCGTGGCCGAGCGGGACGGGGTGGCGGCACTCTCCGCGGCGCGCGAGCTTTTCCTCGACTTGCGTGGCCTGATCGAGACCGCTTACGCCGACCAGCTTGGCCTGGCGGGCGCGCTGGCTCCGGACCGCTCCGAGGGAGTCAATGCCCGCGAGATCGCGGCCCAGCTCCGCCCCGTGCAGCGGACCAACCTGGCCCGTGCGGCGCGAATCTCCGGCCTGCTCGACGAGCAGCTCGACGCCCTTCCTCCCGAGGCCTCGGATGCGCAGGCCCAGCAGCAGCGCGAGCGGCTCCTGCACGCGAAGAGCTTCGTCACACTCGCAGAGACGGCCATGCGCCAGGTGATGGAGGAGCTGGGAAGACCCGGGCGTAGAGCGCCGCCCGACCTGGCGGGGGCCCTGCGGCCCAATGGCAGGGTGGTCCGGAGTCTCGAGAACCTGCGCCGGCTCTTCTTCTCGATCGTCGAACACCTGCGGGACACCGCGCGCCGCCAGCAAGAGCTGAACGACGCCACGGAGCAGGTTGCGAGCGTGGCGGATCCCGCGCCCGCACTGGGACCGCTGATCCCGCACCAGGCCGAGCTTGCCGACACGGCCGGAAAGCTGGCTTCCGCGCTCGAGGAACAGTCGCGCCAGAGACCCGGAGACGCTGGCGCGGAGGCGGGAGAGCTCCAGCCCGAGGTCGAGCAGGAGCTCGGCGACCGTCTGCGGCGCGCGGCCGAGCTGACGCTGGCCGCCAAGCAGCCAATGCAGAGCGCGGCCGAGGATCTGGCTGCCAGAGAGCTCGAGAGCGCTCGCGCGAACCAGGACCGCGGTCTGGCGCATCTGCTCGAGGCCGTGGCCCTGCTGACGCCGCCAGAGGCGGGGCAGGGCGAGCCCGAGCCCCAGGACTCCGACTCGCAGGGGGAGGACGGGCAGAGTGCCGACGCCGGCGCGAAGTCGAGTCCCCCGTCCGTCGATCCCTCCCAGCTGCTCCAGGAGGTGCGCGATCGCGAGGCCCGGCGCCGTCGAGAGCGCAGCCGGGCGCGCCGCGCGGGCTACGAGACGGTGGAGAAGGATTGGTGAGAGGGCCGCTCCTCCTGGCGATGATCGCAGCCCTTGGGGCCGGTGCCGCAGCTGCGCAAGAGGTTCACCTGCAGCTGTCCGAGCCGCCTTACCTCGTCGGCGAGCCTCTGGATGTGCAGCTGGTAGTGGAGGGCTTTGCCCGGGAACCCCAGCCCGAGGTGAGCTTCGAGTCCCCGCGCGCGGGAAGTCTGGAGCTGGTGGGCATGACTCCGAACGTGCGCCAGTCGATCTCGATGGTGAATGGGAAGGTCACCCGACAGGAGTCCGTGCAGTTCGTCTATCGCTACCGCTTTCTCGTGCGGGAAGCGGGCATGCACCGCATCGGCCCGTTCTCAGTCCGGCAGGGGGCGCGGAGCGCCAGCAGTCCCGCCCGCGAGGTCCAGGTGGCGATGGTACCCCGCACCGACGAGGTCCGTCTGCGCCTGGTGCTGCCGGAGACCTCGGTCTACCCGGGCCAGCGGGTCGCCTTGCGGATCGAGTGGTCCATCGCCGCGCAGCTGCGCGAGCGACTTCACCGCTACCGAATCCGATCGCCGCTCTTCGATCGCGGCGACATTTTCCGGTTTCTCGACCCTCCGGCGAAGTCCGGTGAGACGGAGCTCTTCATAGAGACGGCCTCCGGACAGATCGCTCTGCCCGCCGAGATCCGCGCGCAGCAGATCGGGGGGGTGGACTTCCTGGTGGTGACCGCGGAGCGCACACTCGTGCCCCTCAGGACGGGAACCTTCGAATTCGCGCCTGCCTCGGTGGTCGTCGACGTGGTCACGAGCTGGAGGCGCGACCTCTTCGGCGGGCGCGTCCCGCAGCGGGTGCGGAAGCGCCGTGCGCAGGATCTGCCGAGAAAGCTCGTCGTGCGTGAGATCCCGCTGCAGGGCCGTCCGGCCGGCTTTGCCGGGGCGGTGGGTCAGGGCTTCACCCTGGAGGTGAGCGCCGACCGCAGTGTGGTGCAGGTGGCGGATCCCATCGAGCTGACCTTCGTCCTGCGTGGCGACGGCAACCTCGAGAGCGCCGGCCTGCCGCAGCTCTCGGCGGAGGTGGGACTCTCGCCGCTGGAGTTCCGGCTCCCGTCGGGAGACGTCGAGGGTGTCGTGGAGGATGGAGCGAAGACCTTCCGCGTGTCCGTGCGGGCGCTGGCCGAATCGGTGCAGGAGGTCCCGGCTCTCCGTTACGCCTATTTCGATCCCGTGGCCGGGGAGTTCCGGTCGACGCGGTCGCGGCCCATCGCGCTCTCCGTGCGACCGGCCGAGCTCGTGACGGCACGGGACGTGGTGACCGCCGAGCCCTCGGAGATTCCCCCCGAGGGTGCTGCGAGGGGGACGGCTCGAGCCGGGGGACTTGCTCGCGCCCTAAGCCTGACCAGTGCGAACCTCTCGATTGTGCGGGAGCCGGAGCTGCTCCTGCGTGGCCCGCGCGCGGCCGTGGGCTCCGGGTGGCTGACGGCGCTCTACGTCGGATCGCTCGGGCTGGTCGTTCTGGCCGTGGTCCTGCGGCACCGAGCCAATCTCGACCCCGAGCTAGTGGAGCGCCGCAAGGCCCTGCGTCACGAGCGGGGGCGCATCGCCGCTGTGGAGGGCTTGCCTCGTTCCCGCGGGGTCGAGACGATCGCGGAGGCTCTGCGCGCGATGGTGCGGGTGTCGGCAAGCCCTCGCCCCGATCAGCTCGACCGGTTTGTCGCCGAGTGCGACGCG
>JAUXJB010000254.1 GCA_030624945.1 Deltaproteobacteria bacterium
CCCGGCGAGAGTCGGATGCGCTGATACACTCTCCGCTTCGGTGGAGCAAGATCAGGACGGATCCGGCGGCAGTGGAGCTGAGCGCAGCGCGGTTCTAGAGCGCTTGCAGAAGGCTGGAGGTCTGTCGCCGGGAGCGGCACGCTCGGTCGCCTTCGAGACGGGTGTTCCCGAGGCAGAGGTCTACGGGACCGGCTCTTTCTACGGCCTGCTCGCGCGACCCGATACGAAGGTGCGGGTATGCAACGGGCTCTCGTGTCGGCTCGCCGGTGCAGACGAGCTCCTCGGGTCCACGCAGCGGGCCGGGCTGCCCGTCGAGACCTGCTCCTGCCTGGCGGCCTGCGATGCCGCGCCGGCAGCGCTCCGTGATCGTGCGTTGCTCCCCCGGCTGACACAGTCGGACGTCGAGAGCTGCGGCGGCGATTGGACGCGGCTCACGTCCAGCGCGGCTACGGCCAGCGCCCCGACCTATTGCCCGGGTCCCGTGTTCGACCTCGCGGGAGAGCCGGATCCGAGCGCCCCGGCCTTCCAAAAGGCGATCGAGATCGGCCCGGATGCGGTCATCGGCGAGCTCGAGGCCTCCGGCCTGCAGGGTCGGGGCGGCGCCGGGTTCCCCGCACATCGCAAGTGGAGCGCCGTCAGGACCCAGCTCGATCCGACACGGTACGTGGTTCTCAACGCCGACGAGGGCGAGCCCGGGACTTTCAAGGATCGGGACCTGCTGCTCCGACGCCACGACCTCGTGCTCGAGGGCCTGGCCATCGCCGCCTTCGTCGTCGGTGCGGAGGATGTCTACCTCTACCTGCGAGGCGAGTTCGAGACTCCCGGTCGTTTGCTGGAGGAGGTGCTGGCCCAGGCGGAGGGTCGCTTCCCGGGGATTCGCTTCCACGTTCACTACGGACACGGCAGCTACGTGTGCGGAGAGGAGACGGCGCTCCTAGAGGCGCTCGAGGGCAAGCGCGGCATGCCGCGGCACCGGCCCCCGTACCCCGTTGAACGGGGTCTCTGGGGTCGGCCGACACTCATGCACAACGTCGAGACCGTCGCCGCCGTTTCGGCGATCGTCCTGCGCGGGGGTGAGTGGTTCCGCGGTCTGGGCCGATCGGAGCCCGGCAGCAAGCTCTACAGCGTGAGCGGGCACGTGGAGCGCCCCGGCAACTACGAACTGCCCATGGGGGTCAGCCTCGACGAGCTGGTCGAAGCAGCCGGTGGCTACGTCGGAGAGCTCAAGGCGTTCTCGCCGGGGGGCGCGAGCTCGGGCTTTCTCCCGGCCTCCGAGCGGACGCGCCCTCTCGACTTCCGGTCGTTGGCCGAGGTGGGGTGCATGCTGGGCTCGGCGGGCGTGGTGGTCCTGAACCAATCGGTGGACATGCGCACTGCGGCCCTCACCCAGCTCCGGTTCTTCGAGGCCGAGAGCTGCGGGCAGTGTGCTCCCTGCCGCATCGGCACTCACTACCTCCGCGAGGCCCTCGAACGTCACGGCTCGACGGGAGACTCGCCCGACGCCCTCGCGCACACGGCAGAGGTGGCCTGGCAGCTCAACGAGGGGTCCATCTGCGGCCTCGGTCAGACCGCGGCACTCCCCCTCACGAGCGCTCTGAAGTACTTTCCGCGGGAGTTCCGGGCATGACGGTCGAGACCTCGATAGCGCTCAACGATCGCGCGGTCGGCTTCACTGCGGGGGAGACCATCCTCGACGTGGCGAACCGGGAGGGCGTGGAGATCCCCACCCTGTGTCACGACCCCCGTCTCGACCCGGTCGGGGCCTGCCGCACGTGCCTCGTCGAGGTCGAGGGCGAGCGCCGGATGCTCCCCGCCTGCATGATCCAGGCGCGCGCGGGAATGGAGGTCCGGACGGAGAGCCCGCGCATCGAGCGCCACCGCCGCTCGCTCCTGGCGCTTTACCTGTGCGAGCACGAGGCGCGCGCCGGAGTCGGGGATGAGCTCCTCGAGCTCGCGGCCCGTTACGAGGCTCCAACCGACTGGGGCTCTCTCGAGCTTTACCGCACCGGAAGGCCGGATGACCGCAATCGCTACGTCCAGTTCGATCCGGAGCGCTGCATCCTGTGCGCCTGCTGCACTCGCTACTGCGACGAGGTCGAGGGCGTGAACGCCATCGCACTGGTCGGCCGAGGTGCCGAGACGACCATCTCGACATCCGACGGCTCCTCGCTGCTCGACACGACCTGCGAGCTGTGTGGCGGTTGCATCGATGTCTGCCCGACGGGCGCCATGACGGAGAAGCTGCCGCTAGCGCTCGAGCACCGAGAGGTCGTCCCGCTCGACGCCGTGCGGACGACCTGCAACTACTGCGGCGTCGGCTGCCAGATGGACCTGATGGTGGACCGCGCAGCGAACGAGGGCCGCGGTCGCGTCGTCAAGGTCCAAAGCCCACCTCCCGGCACCACGACGAACGACGGCAACCTGTGCGTCAAGGGACGCTTCGCCTACGAGTTCATCGACCACGCGGACCGCCTCACGCACCCCCTGGTCCGAGGCAAGGACGGCGAGCTTCACGAGGCGACCTGGGCCGAGGCGCTCTCGGCAGCGGCCGCGGGACTGCAGGGCGTGCGCGCGCGGCACGGATCCGACGCCCTCGGCTTCGTGAGCTCCTCGCGCTGCACCATGGAGGAGAACTACCTGGTGCAGAAGCTCGCGCGAGCGGTGTTCGGCACGAACAACGTCCACCAGTGCGCGGCCACGTGACACGCTCCCACG
>JAUXJB010000042.1 GCA_030624945.1 Deltaproteobacteria bacterium
CCGAACGCCGACCGTGAAGACATCGTTGAGCTTTTTCTTGAAGCCGAAGCGCAGTCGATAACGGAATCGATTGCGATCGTCTTGCGCCGGAGCTCCGAAGGAATCGTCGTACCAGAACTGCTCGTTCCGCAGCCGCAGATCTCCCGACCACTCCCAACCGTCGAGAAGCTTGCTGTCGCTGGCGGAGACCGCTCGATTTCGATTCTTGACCAGGATCTTCTGCTCGGTCGCTTCGTCGATGAGCCCGTGGTCTCGCAGCACCTGGACGATCTCCTCGATGGGATCATCCGAGGCCCAGCTCGAGGCTGAAGGCATCGCGATGAGGACAGCGAACGCCGTGGCCATCAGCCTCCGCGTCGCGAGCAAGCTTGTCCGAAACATTGTTCTTCTCCCTTGGGTCTGGATCGGGGCCAGCATACTCGTCGCGTGTCGCGCCCGTGGGGCAGAGCGATGACGAGTTGGTGACGTCGCGCGCCGGTCCTGGACCGCCCTCGGGTCCGGCACTCGAGACCCTCCCCGGAGCGCCCCGATCTACTGGAAGCTCTGCTCGTCGGCGCGCGTCTGTGCCCTGCGCTCCTCGGTGGTCGTGATCCGGCCGTTCACCTTCAGCTCGCCGGTGACGTGAACCGACCCCAGGACATCGTCCATGTAGCCCGGTCCCTCGGCGGTGGGGATGAACCAGCCCGTCGGACACATGGTGAGGACTTCCACGAAGGAGAAGCCCTCTCCCCGGAGCTGGACCTCGAAGGCCTTCTTGAACATGCGCTTGGTCCGCGCGACACCCGCCGCGTTGTGCACGGAGGAGCGGGCGGCGTAGGCGGTCCCTGCGAGCTGCGCGAGCAGATCCCCGATCAGGATCGGGTGCCCATGATAGGCGGCGTCCCGGCCCTCGATGGTGTTCTTGGTGCGCTGACCGATCACCGTGGTCGCGGTCATGTGCCCTCCGGTCTCACCGAACACGCCGTTGTTCAGCAGCACGCAGGTCACCGCCTCGCCCCGGGCCGCCGTGTGAAGCACCTCCTGGAGACCTTCGTTGACCATGTCCCCGTCGCCCTGAAGCGTGAAGATCAGGGAGTCGGGTCGCATGCGCTTGGCGCCGGTTGCAAGCGAGGGCGCCCGGCCGTGAAGCGCCTGAATCACGTCGACGTCGATGCTGCCCGAGAAGGCCGTATAGCACCCGATGCCGATGACGCCGATGGTCCGCTCCACGACCTCGAGCTCCTGGATCGCCTCGAGCATCATGCGCAAGGCCAGCGGCTCTCCGCAGCCGGCGCACATGGCGTGGTTGTGCGATAGCAGGAGATCCGGCTTGAGATCGCCCACCTTGCGCGCGGGTTCCGAGGGCGCCGTGTGTGTCTCGAGAATCGGAGTGCCTGCTAGCGTGCGACTGGAATCCGAGCTCATGGGCTCACCTCCTCTCCTTTGAGCGCGTGCTCTACCCGCTCGCGAATGATCTCGGCATCGAGCAGGGGACCGACGCCGAAGCCGGAGCCATCGGTCGAGATCCCCCCGATCGAAACCACGGGAGCGCGGTCGAGCACGGACAGCCGGACATCGTCGATCATCTGGCCCCCGTTGAGCTCGAATACGGCGACCCGCTGGGCGTTCTCGGTGGCGGCGCGCACGGCCGCATAGGGGAAGGGCCAGAGGGTGATCGGCCGCACGTATCCCACCGCCACGCCGTCCTCGCGCAGCTGGCGCACGACGTAGCTGACGAACTTCGCCGACGTGCCGAAGGCCACGACCACGAGCTCCGCGTCCTCCGTGAACGCCGCCTCGGCCCGCGCCTCGGCCTTCTCGATCTCTCGGTGCTTCGCCGCCAACCGGTTCCAGAACTCGGTCAGGTCCCCACCGCCACGGCCGCTTCCCGCCTTCTCGAAGCCGAGCGGGGTGATGATGCGCGAGCGACCGGTGCCCGATAGGGAGCCGTCGAGAGCCCAGTCCTTCTCGGGGAGCGCCTCGAACTCGATGCGCTGGACGTCCACGGCCTCGTAGGTGTGCGTGAGCAGGTAGTCGCCGTAGAAGATCACGGGGTTGCGCCAGCGATCGGCCAGGTGAAATGCGAGCTGCGTGAGCTCGACCGCCTCGCGGATGTCCATCGGCGCGAGCACGATCTGCCGGTAGTCGCCGTGCCCTCCGCCCCGCGTCGACTGGAAATAATCGCCCTGACCTCGGGACATGTTGAACGTGACCAGTGGCAGCTCGGCCCGGGTGATCTCCGAGAACGACTCCTGCATCAGCGCCAGGCCCTGGCCCGTCGATCCCGTGGCCGCACGCGCCCCGGTCGCCAGAGCGCCCCAGGCCATACCGACGGCCTCCAGCTCGCTCTCGGCGTTGATGCAGGATCCCCCGACCTCGGGGAGCTTCTTGGAGAAGTGCTCGAGGGTCTCGGTGAAGGGCGTCATCGGATAGCCCGAGAAGAAGCGGCAGCCTGCGGCGATCGCGGCCTCGGCGATGGCCTCCGATCCCTCCATGAGTTGCAGCGTCATGCGGGCAGCTCGTGCTCGACGGGTGTTTCGTACCGGTACACCTCGAAGACAAAGTCGGGACACACGAGCAGGCAGGCCAGGCAGCCGGTACAGCCCGGATGCAGCTCCGGAACCTGGAAGCCCATGCGGTTGCGCTCGGTCGACATGCTGAGCACGTGCGGCGGGCACGCGGGAATGCAGAGCTCGCAGCCCTTGCAGCTCTCGACGTCAATCGTCACGGTCCCGCGACTGATGCGCGAGGTCATCCCGACACCTCCCAGGCGGGGGCGGCGCCGCGCGGGGCCACATCGAAGCCGGCGCGCAGCGCCTCGACGTTCGTCTTCACGTGTTGCTGTCTGTACGACGGCACGGACTGCTGCATCGCCTCCGCCAGGGACTCGATCCCGACCATCTCCGTCACGCTAGCATAGGCACCGATCATGACCATCGAGGCCGCCATCACGTTGCCAAGCTCGGTCGCCAGCTTCGACGCCGGGACATCGAACACCCGGTAGGCGTCGCGGTCGAGGTCCGCCTCGAACAAGCTCGAGTTCAGCAGAACCACGGCCTGAGGCCGCAACTTGGGCTCGAGCGCACTCCAGTACTGGTGGTGCATGGCGAGCGCCGACCAGGTGCGCGAGATGAGAGGCGGCGCCTGGATCGCCTGGTCGGCGACGACCACCGTCGCATCCGTATTTCCCCCGCGCATCGTCCCGCCGTACACGCCGAAGAACATCACCTGTCGGCCCTCCAGCGTGGCGGCCCGAGCCAGGACCTGTGCGCCCAGCTGAACGCCGAGACCTCCGACCCCCGTGAGCATGAGCTCACGCTCCATCGGACTCTGGGGAGCGCGAGGTGATCTGCTCGACGAGGATATTGCGCTGAATCTGGCCGGTGGCCGACGTGCGGGGGAGCTCGGCGACAGCCTCGACACGGCGCGGCTGCTTGTAGCGAGCGAGCCTTGCCGCGCAGTGCTCTCGCAGCTCCTCGATGGCGGGAACGCGGTCCGCACGCGGGACGACCACGGCGCAGATCACCTCGCCCCAGCGCGCATCGGGGATTCCCACCACCGCCACCTCGGCGATGTCGGGGTGATCTGCAAGCGCGGCCTCGACCTCCGTGGGCGCCACCGTCTCGCCCCCGCTGCGGATGATCTCGCGCTTGCGCCCGACGATGGACAGGTAGCCCTCGTCGTCGAGCACGCCGAGATCGCCCGTGTGGTACCAGCCGTCGACGAGCGCCTCGGCCGTCGCCTCCGGATTCTCGAAGTAGCCGCTCATCAGGAGATCGCTACGCAGACAGACCTCGCCCACGTCCGTGATCCGGAGATCGACACCCGGGGCCGGAAGCCCGACGCTGCCGGGCTTTCGCAGCACGTCGGGATCGGCGAGGATCGTCCCCGGCCCCGCCTCGGTCGAGCCGTACATGATGTTCGTCGTGGTGCCCGGGAAGCGCTCCTTCAGCTCGGCGATCAGCTCGGGCGGCGTCGCCGACGTGCCCGTATCGACCCCCTGCAGGCTCGACAGGTCCCAGCGGGAGAGGTCGCGCTCGAGGATGCGGGCCCAGACGCCGGGGATGCAGTAGAGACGCATCGGCCGGTACTTCTGGGCGGCATCCAGCAGCCCCTCCGCCGTCGGCGATTCCACGAAGTTCACCTCTCCGCGCCCCTGCCAGGCCCCGAGCGCGTACATCCAGCCCGCCATGTGGAAGAGCGGGAACATGGAGACCGTCCGCTCCGCCATGCCGCGCATGGTCCGCAGGTAGTTCACGCGGTGCGAGAGCACGACCCCCTTGGGTCGCCCTGTGCTCCCGCTCGTGAAGAAGATCACGTGCGGGTCGGTCTCGACGAGCTCGGGCGTCTCGGGCTCCGACGAGCTGGCGGCTCGCGCCGCCTCGGCCAGATCGACCCCCGGGCCCGGGCCCCCAGCGACGCGAGCGAGGCGCTCCACGTCCGCGGCCTTCGCCACGACCTCGCCGGCCTCCGCATGCTCCGCGTCGACCACGAGCATCCGGGGGCGCGCAAAGCCCAGGATGTCGCTCGCCTCCTCGGTTCCGAACCGCGCGTTGAGCGGCGCGAACACGGCCCCGAGCTTGGAGAGCGCGACATAGAGGGGAAGCACATCCAGCGTCGTGTTCGACCAGCAGGCCACGCGATCGCCGTGCGCGACTCCGAGCGCACGCAGCGCGTGCGCCACGCGGTTGCCCTCGGCGTTGAGCTCCGCGTAGGTCATGCGGCGGTCGCCCAGAGTGGCCGCGCCGAGCCGTGGCACGACCTGCGCATTGCGTCGCAATACCTCTCCGACTAGGAGCGCCATCGCCCTCCATCCTAATGGATATGGGGTACTCGGTGTCGCATACGCCTCGCCCGCTCGTCAGCGCGGGCCGGTGACCGTGTAGGCGCGGAGCTCCGGATCGGCGAGAATCTCGGCCTCCCGGAAGAGCATGCGGACCCACCGCTTGCGCGAGAAGAGCTCGGTCTGGTCGCTGTGGTGGGGAGAGGTCGGGTCGATCGATTGCGAATAGGTGACGAGTGACCGACTCACGGGACCGGCTTCCGTGAACTCCACGGCCATGATGAAGCTCGATCCGGAGCGCACCTCCGGATAGCCGAGCTCGCCCCGGAAGGGTGCGCGGATGTTGTTGAATATGCCCTCGCGCCCCGGCCCGCCGTGGATCGGGATGACGCGCTCCCCGCGCTGCAGGTATTGCACCTCACCCAGGGGGGCGTCCAGGGCCAGGCCCGACTCCAGCAGGCGACGCACGGCCCGGCCGAGGGCCCGCAGCACCCCGGGGTCTTCGGGATCCAGTGTATGAGGCGTGTTCAGCGGGTCTGCGGGGTCGAAGGGAACGGCGAAGCGCACGCCGCCCTCCGCGAAGAACTCGCGGAAGAGGTGCGCGCCGCGACTCTCGAGGTCGACACGCAGGTCCCACTCGGAGAGGACCCGGCAGGCCTCACGCAGGTCGACGCGCGCGCCGTCGGCGAGCGTGACGTCGGGACGAGCGGAGCAGAGCTTCACGAGGTCGCCGCGGACGAGCTCCGCGGCGTAGTTCCGGTTGCCGAACATGAGGGTTTGCAGATGCCCGAGCGTGAAGCCCTTGCCCTCCAGCCCATCGCTGCCCGCCAGGCGCTCCCGGATCATGCGAATCGCGAGGCGCGTGCGCAGGCTGCGCGGCGTCCCCTCATCGCCCAGGCTGCGCGAAAAGCCCACGAGCGGATGGTCGGGGTTCGTCAACCAGTAGCTGCTGTTGGAGTTGTGCACCCAGTCGCTGCGGAACAAGTGGGGCAGGCTCGAGGGACCGAAGATCCCCGGTACGACCGCGTCGGGGTCGCTCCCCCACTGGCAAGAGGTGCGCGAGCCGTCGAGCCCGCCCTCGAGGGCACAGTCGTCGAGCTGCGCATCGGTCAGATGGGCGGCGGGCCCGGGATCGGCGTAGAGCACCTCGCCCGTCGCGTCGGCGGCGATCAGGTTGACGGGAAACCCCTGATGCCGCTCGAGGATCCGCTTGAACTCGCGTACCGAGCGGGCGCGCTGCAGCTCGTGGGTCTCGTTGGCCCCTCGCCAGCCCTGATCCACGTTCCGCAGGACCCAGGCGTGCTCGGAGGTCCACGGGTACTCACGGGTCTCGATGACGGGACCGAAGTGGCTCGAGTAGAAGGTATGGGGACGCCGCTCCAGGGCGCCGTCCGCGCCACGAACCCAAACCGATACCTCGTCACGCTCCATCGCCCTCGGCTCCCCATCGAAGAGGTAGATCGTGGGGCGATCGGGAGCGAGCTCCAGTCGGTAGAAGCTGTAGCGCGTGGCGGTCGACACCGTGCCGTTCCAGGCAACCCACTCGTTGTGACCCACCGCGAGCGAGGGCATGGGCACGGGGCTCGCGCCGATCATGTCGAGATGGCCCGGGATCGTGAAGTGCTTGTGGTAGAAGCGGTAGCGTCCGGACCAGGGCTGGTGCGGATTCCCCAGGAAGATGCCTCGACCGGATCGGGTCGCCTCGCGCCCGAGCGCAATGGCGTTGCTCCCCCGCGCCCGCAGATCGGCCTCGATGGCGGCACGAGACGGAAGCTCCGGTCCCCCCGGGCCTGCGTCCGTCCCGCCTGCGGTAGCGGGCGGTGCCGCCCCGACGATGGCGAAGAGGAATGCCTCCTGGAACTGGCTCGTACGCGTCAGCCGCAGCGCATCGTCGCGCGTGGCCTCGCGCACCCAGGATCGACCGCGGCAGGCGGGATCGGAGATCCCATCGATCCCCACGTCGCGCAGGTACCGGTTGTAGCCCGCGGCGGCTCCCGCATGCAGGGCGTCGAGCTCCGGGTGAAGCCCCGGCTCCCGCACGACGTCGAGGTCGACCAGCCGCCGGTAGAAGAAGTCGCGCTCCAGGTTCCCGTCCTCGGCCCCCAGGAAGCGAGAGCGCTCCGCCCTACCCGTGAGATAGAGATCGGCGAGCAGGCACACGTTGTCCTCCCCCGCCACGTAGCCGGCGCCAAAACCCAGGCTGCCGTAGTCCTCGGCCACGATGTGGGGAACCCCGTAGGCGGTGCGACGGATCTCGGCCCGATAGCTGCCCTCGGGCTCCCCGCTGGCGCTCGCTCCTTCCGGAGGCGGCTTCTCACAGGCCAGCAGCGCGAGTCCCAGACCGAGCACGAGCCCGAACCTGGTCAACCTCTCCCTCGTCCGTCTCACACGCCGTCGCTCCAGGGGATCAGGCTACACCAAAATGCCGGGGGGCGTTCCGCGTACACTGGCGGGATGCGGCTGCCCTTCGGACTCGACCAGCTCGAGGATCGCGCGCGCGAGCACCTGTCGCGAGGTGCCCAGGGCTACTTCTCGGACGCGGCCTACTCCGACGCCGCGGGGCTGTTCACCACCGCGCGCGAGAACGAGGCCGCATGGCAGCACTGGTACCTGCGGCCGCGAGTGCTCGTCGACGTGAGCGAGATTCGCACGGAGACGAGCATCCTGGGCACGCCCACACGTATGCCGATCCTGGCGGCGCCATGTGCCTACAATGCCTTTGCTCACCCCGATGCGGAGCTGGCCGTGGCGCGGGCCACGGCGGGCGTCGGGGCCATCCACGTCGTGTCGACGGCGGCATCGAAGCCGCCCGAGGAGATCGCCCGTGCCGCGGCGGCCGACCGCTGGTTCCAGCTGTACAGCGACATCGATGCGGGCAAGACCGACGAGCGCCTGCGCATGGCGGAAGACGTGGGCTTCAAGGCCGTCGTCCTGACCGTCGACGCGCCCGTCGGCGCGCCCCGTTACCACGGCTATCCCGAACAGGGCTTCGGTCCGGTGGCGACCGCCAACGTGCTCGACCCGGGCCTCGAGTGGGGCGAGGTGGAGCGCATCGCCAAGCAGACAGACCTGCCGCTCGTGCTCAAGGGGATCCTGCACCCCGCCGACGCCATCCTCGCGGTTGCGCACGGAGTTGCGGGCGTGGTCGTGTCCAACCACGGCGGCCGGCAGCTCGACGGTGCGATTCCCACCGCCTTCGCACTACCGCCAATCGTCGGGGCCGTCGACGGACAGATCGAGGTGTACGTCGACGGCGGCGTGCGCTCCGCACGCGACGTGATGCGCGCGCTGGCGCTGGGAGCCCGCGCGGTCCTGATAGGCCGGCCCTACCTCTGGGCGCTGGCGATCGCTGGCGAGGAGGGCGTGCGCGAGCTCTTCGGGCGCCTGTGCGACGAGCTGCGCAACGCGATGATGCTCACCGGCCAGGTCGACGTCGCGAGCATCGACCGCGACATCGTCGTTCCCCGACCGGGAAGCTCCTACGCGAGTCCCGAGCGATAGGGCTGATCCGAGTAGTGGCCTATGCCGAGGACGACGAGCAGCCGTCCAAAGCCGATGTACTGCCCGATCATCATCCCCAGCTCCAGGATCTCCGGCTCGCCGAAGTGCTCGCGCAGCTTCGCTACGAACCCATCGTCGATCGCCAGATGGTCGCAGGCCATCCGCTCGGCGAACTCGATTGCGAGCCGCTCGCGAGGGGCGAAGTGCTGCTCCTCGGGCGGAAGGTCGAGCTGGCCGATCTTCTCCTCGTCGAGCCCCTGACGCGTCGCCGACGCGTAGCGAGCCATTGCTCAGGTGGGGCAGTCGTTCAAGCGCGCGATCTTCAGGCGCGCGAGCTCCTTGATCCGGGCATCGACGACCCCCCGCTCGTGACCGGGGGTGAACCACTCGAAGTACTGATCGAAGAACTCCGGCAGGTGCGCCAGCACGGCGTTGAGCTCCGGGTTGCGGCCGGCGGCCTCGTCGGCCTCGACGCGTTTCCGGAGCCGCGGCGAGAGCTCGGACTTGGCAATGGGTGTGATTCGGGCCACGCGGGCTCCTCCCTCGGGTCGTCCTGCGAACGCTACATTCGCTGGTCGAGCTGAACGTTGTTCGAGTCCGGATCGCGCAGGAACGCGCTCTTGACCTGGCCACCGGGGGGCTCGCCGTAGGCCTTGGTGTCGCCGATCGCGGGCGGCATCACGACCTCGAAGCCGGCATCGCTCGCGCGCTGGACGACATCGTCGATGTCGTCGACCCAGAAGCTGAAGTGATGCGTCCCCACCGAAAAGAGCTGCGAGGGGCTGCCGAATGGCTCCACCGAGAGCTGCTGGTCGAGCACCACGAACGACTCGTGCGGCCCCTCGCTCCAGCCCATGTACACGCCCCGGCGCTTGCTCGGCTCGGAGCCGCCGAGCGCGGGGAGCTCTTCGATCAGATCCGCCTTGACCCGCAGACCGATCACGTCGCGGTAGAAGCGGAGCGAGCGCTCCATGTCCGTGACGCCGATGGCGACGTGGGAGATCCCGCGAATGGCCATTTGCTCACCTCCTGTAGCTGCAATTATACGCGGGGCGGGGTTGCAGGGACCGCCGCAGCCTGGCTGCCCGCGGCCGCTACGACTGCGTGGGCTGCTGTGGGGAGAGGGCCGCGAGCTCCTCGGGCCTGAGCGGCCGCACGTTCACCGGAATCGCACTCTGGCGCGGGATCCCGGAGATCGGCTCGAAGTCCCGCTCGGTACTCACCAGGCGATTCGTGGTGCTGCCGATGTTGCGTACCTCTCCGTCCAGCTCCGGCGAGGCGCCGCGGGCGTGGGCCATCGAGATCACGCCGGGCGAGAGCTCCTCGGACCTCTCGGCGATGCCGTAGATGAAGTCGTGGTCGGAGTCGATCCGGATGACATCTCCCGATCCGACTCCGATCTTCTCCATGCAGAGCGGATTCATGAAGGCCGGATTGTAGGGGAATCTCCGGAGCAGACGCGGCAGATGATCGCCCGTCGAGTTGTACACATTCATCATCCTGCGGCTGATGAGGCGATGCGTGAACCGGTCATCCCCGTCGTACCCGCCGGATTTCGAAAACGTCTCGTTCCGGATCTCTCGAATCTGCGCGATCACCGCCTGCGGCGCCACGTTCAGGCGGACACTCCCCCGGTGCGGTCGGGCCGGCTGGACATGCACGGGCTC